>DATBMX010000493.1:0-11552 GCA_036554625.1 Aestuariivirgaceae bacterium | reverse complement strand
CGGCGCCCGCTTGCTCCGCGCAGCGCCAGAGACTAGAACCCGGCTGTTGACGGAATAGAGACCACTCCCATGCCCGACGTGACGAACGGTCAAGCAACTGCCCTGCCCGACATCAAGGTTTCGGTGCACCAGCTGTTTGGCTTTGAGAGCAGTCTGCAGGTTCCAGCTTTTTCCCAGCCTTCCGACCAGGTGCCCGATCTCGACGAGGACTATATTTTCAACCGTGAAACCACCCTCGCCATTCTGGCAGGCTTTGCCTACAACCGCCGCGTCATGATCACCGGCTATCACGGCACGGGCAAATCAACGCACATCGAACAAGTCGCCTCGCGGCTGAATTGGCCCTGCATCCGCGTTAACCTTGACAGTCACATCAGCCGGATAGACCTCGTGGGCAAGGATGCCATCGTGCTGAAGGACGGAAAGCAGGTCACCGAGTTCCGCGAGGGCATTCTTCCCTGGTGTTATCAGCACAACACCGCGCTCGTGTTCGACGAATATGACGCCGGTCGCCCGGATGTCATGTTTGTCATACAGCGTGTTCTCGAGTCCTCCGGGCGCTTGACCCTGCTGGATCAGAACCGTGTCATTCGTCCGCATCCCGCCTTCCGCCTTTTTGCCACCGCCAACACTGTCGGCCTTGGCGACACGACCGGCCTCTATCACGGCACTCAACAGATCAATCAGGCGCAGATGGACCGCTGGTCGATCATCGCCACGCTCAATTACCTGCCCCACTCCCAGGAGAGCGCCATCGTGTTGGCCAAGGTCAAGACCTTCGACGATGACAAGGGGCGCAAGATCATCGGCAATATGGTGCGCGTGGCTGATCTCACCCGCAATGCCTTCATCGCCGGCGATCTCTCCACGGTGATGAGCCCCCGCACAGTTATCAACTGGGCGCAGAATGCGGAGATCTTCGAAGACATCGGCTTCGCCTTCCGCCTGACCTTCTTGAATAAGTGCGATGAGCTGGAGCGCGGCCTCGTGGCGGAATTCTATCAGCGGTGCTTCGGCGAGGAGCTTCCCGAGTCGACCGCGCACGTTTCTATCTCTTGAGTCCCTAGGAACACAGGCGATGGCTCAGGATCGCGAAGGTCCCACCGCTCCGTTCAAGCGGGCACTTGCGTTCGCAATGAAAACGATTGCCAACGAGCCCGAGATCAACGTCACCTTTGGCGCTGACGCACCGGGACTTCAGGGAACTCGCGTCAAGCTGCCCCAGCCCAGCATCGATTTGCCGGAAGGTGAAGTCGCAATCACGCGCGGGCTCGCCGATGCATTTTCACTGCGCCTTGCCAATCATGATGCCAACGTTCACTCGAAATATCAGCCGCAGGGACGCAATGCGCGTGCCGTTTTCGAATCCGTCGAGCAGGCCCGCGTCGAAGCTATCGGCGCCCGCCTGATGCCCGGAATGGCAAGCAACCTCGGCGCTATGCTTGACGATCGCTACCAGAAGAAATCCGTCGCTCGCATGGCGGATCGTAAGGACGCTCCCCTCGAGGAGGCGATAGCTCTCATGGTTCGCGAGCGTCTCACTGGCACGTCCCCGCCCCAGAACGCCCGCAGGCTTGTCGAGCTCTGGCGCCCCTGGATCGAGGAGAAGGCCGGTGGACAGCTCGACCATCTGCTTGATGCCCTGAACGATCAAACCGCCTTCGCCCGCATGGCGCGCGATTTGATTGCATCTCTCGACATGGCCGACGAGCTGGGTGAAGACCCCGACAAGGCCGAGGAGAACGAGGAGCAGGAGGAAGACGCCGGCGATCAGAATCAAAATCAGGAGGAACAGAGCGAAAAGGACGCCGAAAGCGCTGAAAGCGACGAGATGGACCAGACTCAAAGCGAGTCTCAGCAGGCGATGGAGGAATCCTCCGACGTCGACGCGGATGATCTTGCCGACGATCGCGAGAGCCAGGACGAGCCCGATGGAGAAGAGCCGTGGCGCCCGCAATTGCCGTTTTCCAGCCTCTCCAATGAAGATTTCTATCGTGTGTATACGAATCAGTTCGACGAGATCGTCGCCGCTGAGGATCTTTGCGATGCGGAGGAGCTGACGCGCCTTCGCAACTACCTCGACAAGCAGCTCACCAATCTTCAGGGCGTTGTCGCGCGACTGGCAAATCGCCTGCAACGGCGCCTCATGGCCCAGCAGAACCGCTCCTGGGATTTCGACCTCGAGGAAGGTCTCCTGGATGCCGCCCGCTTGTCACGGGTGGTGATCGATCCGCTGCACGCGCTTTCCTTCAAGATTGAAAAGGACATGCGTTTTCGCGACACGGTCGTGACCCTCCTGCTCGACAATTCCGGTTCGATGCGCGGCCGGCCGATCACTGTTGCCGCGACCTGCGCCGACATTCT
Organism: Aestuariivirgaceae bacterium; assembly: GCA_036554625.1. Classification (GTDB taxonomy): domain Bacteria; phylum Pseudomonadota; class Alphaproteobacteria; order Rhizobiales; family Aestuariivirgaceae; genus DATBLQ01. The sequence continues at coordinate 9,188 of DATBMX010000493.1, read as the reverse complement.
GGCCCGGACGCTTGAACGCTGCGGCGTCAAGGTCGAGATCCTGGGCTTCACGACACGCGCCTGGAAGGGCGGGCAGTCGCGCGAGAAATGGCTTGCCGCCTCGAAGCCCCCTGCCCCGGGCCGACTGAACGATCTCCGCCATATCATCTATAAGTCCGCCGACACGCCCTGGCGGCGCGCCCGACGCAATCTCGGCCTGATGATGCGTGAGGGGCTGCTCAAGGAGAACATCGATGGCGAGGCCCTGATATGGGCCCACAATCGCCTCCTCGGGCGGGCCGAGCAGCGGCGCATTCTGATGGTGATCTCTGACGGCGCCCCCGTCGACGATTCCACGCTATCGGTCAATTCTGGAAACTATCTCGAGCGCCACCTGCGCCAGATCATCGCCGATATCGAAGGCAAATCCCCCGTCGAGCTGATCGCTATCGGCATCGGCCATGATGTGACGCGCTATTATCGCCGTGCCGTGACCATCGTGGATGCAGAAGAGCTTGGCGGCGCCATGACCGAAAAACTGGCCGAGCTTTTTGACGAGAATGCACCGCCGCCTGCCTATCAGCAGTTAAGGCGCGTCGCCTCTCGTTGAAACATGAACATTCCCGCACGCGTTATCGTCATTGTGCTGTTGGCGATTCTCGCCGTCACCTGGCCTTCGCAAGCTCAGATGACATCGAAAATATCAATAGACGCCAAGCCTGCTAATTTTGCCCGACTCTCCTTCGGCTCGCCGCCGTCAGGACAACTTGAGTTCCGTGGCGGCCTGCTTCTGTCGAGCACCGACGAACGCTTCGGCGGCTTCTCCGGACTGGCATTCAGTGCCGACGGCACGGCGCTCCTTGCGGTAAGCGATGAAGGATGGTGGCTTAGGGCCGATGTCGAGTACCACAACGACAGGCCTGCGGCCTTGGCCAATGCGGTTCTTGCTCCACTTCTCGCAAAGGATGGCCGCCGGCCGAAATCGAAACGCAACCGCGATGCAGAGGCAATCGCTCTCGATCGCTCCGGCGAAATCGATGGTGAGGTTTATGTTGGGTTTGAGAGTCGCGCCCGCCTTGAAAAGTTCGACATGCGCCGTCATGGCCTCGCAGCGAAGCCGCTGCGGCTCCACGTCCCCGCCTCCCTTGCGAAGGGTCCCTATAATCGTCAGTTCGAGGCTCTAGGCAAGCTGACGCATGGGCCGTGGCGGGGATCGCTCATCGCGCTGTCGGAGAGGAACTTGGACAGGGAGGGCAATATCCGCGGATGGGTGATCGCCGGCGAGACGAGCCATGGCTTTTCGATCAAGCGCCTCGAGGACTACGACATCACCGATCTTGCGGTCATGCCCGACGGCAGCATCGTCACGCTTGAACGAAGCTATGTGACGGGCGGACTTCCCGGCATGGCGCTCCGCCGCTTTCCTCAAGCCGCCCCCAAGCCGGGAGCGGTCGTCACGCCCGCTCTTCTCTTCAGCGGTCGCCAGCCATTCTACCTCATCGACAACATGGAAGGGATCGCCGTTCACCGCTGGAAGGATGAGCTTCGCATCACCGTCCTGTCGGACGATAACTACAATCGCGGCGCTCAGCGCACCGTGCTATTTCAATTTGCACTTTCCAAATGAGAGCTAGGCCGCCGCGGCTTCGGTTTTCTTTTTGATCAGACGCTTCAGCCGGCGCGCCTTGGTGGACAAGCTGTCGTCGCTGGCCTTGAGCAGGAATGTGTCGAGGCCGCCGCGGTGTTCAACCGATTTCAGCGCATTGGCGCTGACGCGGAAACTATAGCCTTGACCCAGCGCATCGCTCAGCAGGCTGACGGTGCACAGATTTGGCAAAAACCGGTGTTTGCTCTTGTTGTTGGCGTGGCTCACTCTATGTCCAACCTGGACCGACTTGCCGGTCAACTCGCAGCGGCGGGCCATTTCAGCTCCAGTTCGATTGTGGGGGCGAAGTCAGGAAGCGTGATCGTCCTGACCGGGGTAGCCCAGGAGCGGTCCTATAGGAGGTCGGCCAGGACCAGTCAAGCCAAGCTGCGGCTGCCGAATTCCGGCCTCATTGAACCTTTATTGCCAGAAAGCAACTCTCTTCGCGAAGGAAGCAGCTATGACACGGCCAGGGCAATCCTTTCGACGGGTCGTCGCAGCGGCAACGCTTCTGTTGTGCAGCGCACATGCGAGTTCGGGCGGCGCAGCCAGCAGCGACACATTGACCTTCAGCTATGGCATCTATGTGTCAGGGGCTCGAGTCTACAGGATCAACTACCAAGCCGAGTTCGGACCTGACCGATATGAGACTCGGATCTCGATGGGGCCCAAGGGCGTAGGCAAGCTTTTTGCCGACTTCAGGCTTGAGATGTCCACCACAGGCGTCGTTGAGCAGGGCATCCCGCAGCCGGTGAACTTCACCATGAAATCGGCCAAGGACGATGAGCGCAAGAGCGTCGCGATGCGTTGGTCGTCCGATGCTTTGCCAAGGGCCGAGCGATCGTTTTCCGTGCCGGCCGAACGGGCCGCTGCCGTCGACCAGGTTCTGAACCCGGCCATGCCGGATCCGCTGACCGCCGTCTTGCAGCACGCCTTGACCGCGCAATCGAAACCCTGCAAGGGCACCTTGCGCGCTTATAATGGCGCCGAAGTGCAAGAGCTGAAGCTCACATATCTCGGCAAGGACGAGATCGCGGCAACGCGCGACGGCGCCTACTCCGGTCCCGCCTTCAAATGTGAAGTCGTCTTTGTGCCTGTCGCGGGCTATGCGGAAAAAAAACTCAAGAAGCTCTTGAGCAAACCGCCAACCTATATCGTCTGGTTCGCCAATGTGGTCTCGCCCACCACATCCACGCGATTTCTCATCCCCGTTCGAGCCATAGGCAAGGCTGGCAAGCGGCGTTTCGAAATCCTCGCGTCGGACGCCGAAATGAGCGGTCGCCCCTTGACCGCTCTCTCGCAATTGGAGAATTGAGCCGCCTCAATTCGGCACGAGCAGGTTAATTGCAAGACACGCGATATGACACGCCCGGACCTCGCGCCTTGCGCGCGCAACCAGCAATTCGTCTTGAGGCCTTGCGCGAAGCTCTGAGGAGACGTGAACGAAGGGGGAAGATCACCCGTGAAGCGATTCGGTCATGCTCTGTTCCCGGTTCCTTCCATTTGCTAAGAGGACAGCACCCCTCCTTTAGGGCAGCCTTAAGATCGCGATAGGGTTATCAGGCCGGCATTAACAGCATCACCGATCGGGCGCATGAGCGGCACTCAAAAAGTTTCACGGATGTTGGTGAGAATTGTCTTTTCACCGCCATTCTCAGTGCAAAAGCGGCTGATCAAAAAGCGAATCTTGCCAGGTGAGCGATTCGGTCGATTTTCGTTCGCCGGCCGTTCCAAAGCTTAAGCAATGTGTCAAAGAGGGATGGACGCCTATCTCTTTCGCTTGCTGGTGCAAGGTGCCAGGTCCAGCTGAGTCTGATCGATGCCCCCCGAGAAAGCCCGCAACGTCACCGCCATTCTGGGCCCCACCAACACAGGCAAGACGCATCTCGCCGTCGAGCGCATGCTGGCGCATGCCTCCGGAATGATCGGACTGCCGCTTCGCCTGCTCGCGCGCGAGGTATACGACCGCGCCCGGCTGCGCGCTGGCGATCACTCGGTGGCCCTGATTACGGGTGAGGAACGGATCGTGCCGCCCGATCCTCGCTATTGGGTCTGCACCGTCGAAGCGATGCCACCCGCCATTGAGCCGGCCTTTGTCGCCATCGATGAAGTTCAGGTGGCAACCGACCTCGAGCGCGGCCATGTGTTTACCGATCGAATTCTCCATCGCCGCGGCAGGGAGGAGACCATGCTCCTTGGTGCCGGCACCATGCGACCGATTCTCGAGCTGCTCTTGCCCGAAGCCAATTTCGTGACACGCCCACGCTTCTCCAAGCTCAGCTACGCCGGCCAAAAGAAGCTGACGAGGCTTCCCCGCCGTTCTGTTATCGTCGCATTCTCGACCGAGGCCGTTTATGCCATAGCCGAGCTCGTCCGCCGCCAGCGCGGTGGAGCAGCCGTTGTGTTGGGCGCTCTGTCGCCGCGCACGCGCAATGCTCAGGTCGCTCTCTACCAATCAGGCGATGTCGATTACCTCGTTGCAACCGACGCCATCGGCATGGGCCTCAACATGGATGTCGACCATGTCGCCTTTGCCGGAACGCGCAAATTCGACGGTTTTGGCTTTCGCGAATTGACGCCTGCCGAATTGGGCCAAATCTCGGGTCGCGCTGGCCGCTATCTGAATGATGGAACCTTCGGAGTGACCGCGGATGCCTCGCCCTTCGATCCCGAGATCGTCGACAGGCTGGAAAACCATCGCTTCGAACCGGCGCGCATGCTTCAGTGGCGCAACCGCAATCTGTCTTTCAAATCTGTCGATGCGCTGAAAGCCTCGCTTGGGGCATTTCCCGGTCATCCTGTTCTTACCCGTGCCCAGGCCGCGCCCGACGTGATCGCTCTCGATCATGTGACCGCGGAGGCGGACCTTGGCCAATTGATCTCCGGCCCGCCCGACGTGGAACTGCTCTGGGAGGTCTGTCAGATTCCCGATTACCGCAACATCTCGAGCGCGGAACATGCCGGCATTGTCGACCGCATCTTCCGCTTTCTCAAGTCGCCCGCCGGCTGCATCGACACTGACTGGTATGCGCGTCAGCTATCCTTTACCGACCGCACCGATGGCGATATCGACACTATTTCCAACCGCATTTCGCATGTCCGCACCTGGACCTTTGTGGCCCACCGCTCGGGCTGGCTTGCCGATCCTCATCATTGGCAGGTCAAGGCCCGCCAGATCGAAGACAAACTTTCGGACGCATTGCATGAAAGATTGACCCAAAGGTTCATCGACCGGCGCACCAGCGTCCTGATGAAGCGGATCAATCAAAAGGAAGGCCTGATGTCGACAGTGGAACAGGACGGCGCCATTCACGTCGAAGGGGAATATGTGGGCCACATGAAGGGCTTTCATTTCATTCCCGATGGCGCCTCGGGAGCAGCGCATGAGCGCGCGCTCAAGGCGGCCTCGTTGAAGGCCGTTGCCCAGGAGGTCCAGGCGCGTGCCCAGGCCGTCGCCGCTGCTCCCGACCCTGATCTTACACTGACCAAGGACGGCTACATCATATGGCAGTCGGCCGCGATCGCGCGGCTGGAAGCTGACAATGTGTTCCTTAAGCCAAAAGTTTCGGTGATTGCCGGGGATCAGCTGAACGGCGCCGACCGCGATGCGGTGCAGCTGCGCCTTGAACGCTGGACGCAACGCCATATGGCCTCGCTGCTCGAGCCCTTGATCAACCTGCAGGACGACGAGGATATCAAGGGTCTTGCCCGCGGCCTTTCGTTTAGACTCGTGGAAAGTTGGGGAATCCTGCCGCGCGATGACGTTGCCGAAGATGTAAGGTCTCTTTCACAGGAAGACCGCGCCGGCCTGCGCAAGCACGGCGTGCGTTTCGGCGCATTTCATGTTTTCATCCCGGCGCTCCTCAAACCTGCCGCAACCAGTTTGCGACTTCTTCTGTGGGTCCTGGGCCTCGAGCAGAAGCAGCAGTTCGACCGCGCGAAGTTGCCCGAGCCTCCCGGCCAAGGCCTCACCTCCGTGCCCTTCGACCGCACAACACCCCGTGGCTTCTACCGAGTGGTGGGTTTCCGTATCTGCGGCCCGCGCGCCGTGCGCATCGACATGCTGGAGAGATTGGGCGATCTCATCCGCGAGCGGGTTTTTTGGAAGCCGCGTTTCGATGGCGAGCAGCGCCCCGCTGGCTCCATCGAGGGCGGGGGCTTCACCGTCATACCCGACATGATGTCGCTCGTCGGGTGTTCGGGCGACGAGTTCTCCGCCATTTTGCGATCACTCGGTTTCCGCATGTTGCCTCGTCAGCTTACGCAACCCGCGCCGAGCATGCCCGAATCTGCTCCTGCCCAAACGGGAACGCCCGAGTCCGAGCCATCATCGGCTCCTGAATTGGGACCTGAGCAACTCCAGTCCTCGATGCAGACCGCGAACTTTGAAGCGGACACGCCACCAGCGCCAGCCGAGGCTCCAGCACCCCTGACTTTGGAGGTGTGGTGGCCGAAGGACACAGGCCCCTTTCGTCACCAACAGGGCCGGAACAGGAAGAAGGCGGCGCGGTCAAAGCCTCAGCCGGCGCCGGTCAAGAAATCCCAAGACACGAAACCTGTCATGGCATCCAAGAGAGCGCCTCGCAGGGAACGCCAGCCGCCAAACCCGGATTCGCCATTCGCGATATTGGGAGACCTCCGCTCGCGTTTGGCCGACAAGAAGAATGTCTGAAGCCGGAACGCGCCTCGACAAATATCTCTGGTGCGCCAGGGTGGTTAAGACGAGGCTATCGGCGCGGCGGCTCGTCGAGCAGGGCGTGGTGCGCCTCAACCGCGTCAAGATCCACAAGCCGTCCCAGAACATTCGCCAGGGCGACGTCCTGACCTTCGTCTGGGCCGGTCGCCTTCATGTCTGGCGGGTGAACTCCATTCCTTCGAGGCGTGGACGTGCCGCCGAAGCGCGTCTTCTCTATCAGGAGCTGGGCGATGGCGGATGAGCCTTCGTGGCAACATGCCGCGCTGGAAAACTAGCTGCTATGCGCCCTTGGGCCTGCTAAAAGCTGTGCGGATCTGCCAGATGGTAACCAATGACTTACATCGTTAATGAAAATTGCATCAAATGCAAATTCATGGACTGTGTAGAAGTGTGCCCCGTCGATTGCTTTTACGAAGGGGAGAACATGCTCGTCATTCACCCTGACGAATGCATCGACTGCGGTGTCTGCGAGCCTGAATGCCCAGTCGACGCCATCAAGCCCGACACGGAGCCGGAGCTCGAGAAATGGCTGGCGCTGAATGCGGAATACGCGAGCAAATGGCCAAACATCACCATGAAAAAGGAGCCTCCCGCCGACGCGAAGGATTGGGAAGGGGTGCCGGAAAAGTTCGCCCGGTTCTTTTCCCCAACTCCAGGAGAAGGAGATTGACCTTTACGTCAACGGAAGTAACCATCAATTGAATCGCAGGCATCGGATTTTCAGGACAAACACACACTTTCCTAAGCGCAACCGCTTGTCCCGCTTTAAATTTCGGTAAATCCGTGCTATATGGAACACGGCATAGCAAAAACTGGCCCGAGACCCAAACTCGGTTCATTCACCAGGAGTCGTCCACTACCCAATGCTGATGTCTCTCAGACGTGGCACCAGCGAGTGGAGCGTGAAATCTGGTTTTCAGACAGGAGAGGGCATCTGCCTCGCAGTTGCGGCAAGGCGGGCGAGTCGAGCAGTTATTGGCAGCGGTTTGCAGAAGATTATGAAGGTATAGGCGTATGGCAACGGCACAGAAGAAGACAAACCCGGCACCGAAGAAGCTGAAGTTCAAGACCAATGAGTTTATCGTTTATCCGGCCCATGGCGTAGGCAAGATTGTCAGTATTGAAGAGCAAACCATCGCCGGAGCGAAGCTCGAGCTTTATGTCGTCGATTTCCTCAAGGAGAAGATGCGCCTGCGTGTTCCAACCGCCAAATGCGAGGCTTATGGCATGCGCAAGCTGGCGGAGAAGCCGCTGGTTGAGCAGGCCTTGAAGGTCCTCAAAGGTCGCGCCCGCGTGAAGCGCACCATGTGGTCGAGACGCGCGCAGGAATATGAAGCGAAGATCAATTCCGGCGATTTGATTGCCGTCGCAGAGGTGGTTCGTGATCTCTTCCGGTCCGATCGCCAGCCGGAGCAGTCCTATTCCGAAAGGCAACTCTATGAAGCGGCCCTCGATCGCATGGCGCGTGAGATCGCCGCGGTGAAGAAGGTCAGCGATGAGGAGGCAACCGGCGAAATCGAGCAGATTCTCGACAGGACGGCGCGCCGAAACGAGAAGGCTGCCGAGGACGCCGCTGCAGAAAAGGCAGCCTGACTCCACACGGACGAGCACAACGCTTGCTTACCCGGCCTTCACGGCCGGGTTTCTTTTGCGCTATACCAAACGAAGACCCCGTAGCTCAGCAGGATAGAGCATCAGTTTCCTAAACTGAGGGTCACAGGTTCGAATCCTGTCGGGGTCGCCAATGATTTCACTATGTTACGTCATAGGCGTGGAACGTTATACGGAGCCCTAGCAACCATTTGGCGCCCCCTAACGCCGATGAGATTTGGCCACGGTATTGCTCACAACACCCGCTCCCTCCTCATCAGGCGCAGGAGTCTTTTTCGCAGCAATGGCTGACTTCGAACGCCAGCATTTTATATTAAGGAAACGGATTTGTGCGGAGTGGCTGTCACGCGTAGCGTCACGCTGGAAAGTCAATGCCGCTTCGAACTGATTGGCACGGCAAAATGCATCGGCGGCAAGCTTCCCGCACGTACCGGCAGCCGCTAAACAGAACGGAATGCGGTTGCCGTTTCGTCGCGGCGTATGGTAGCTGCGAACCTCCTTTGTCTGCATCCTGTCGCCCTTTTGAGCGCCGTAAGCATCCGCGGTTACGGCGGCGCTAATACTCGCTATGCTGACACAGGCTGCGCCAGCGAGCACAATTCTGAGCATATTGTGCCGCACTAAAATTACCTCGCGCGCATCAAAACTAACTTCATTTGCAGCTCCTCGCCTCTCGGGTTTAGGCAGGCTCGAAGGCGCCTCGGCCGATGAAGGGCCTCGCTGACGCGTCTGACGGCGTGGGGCGGAGAGTAACCCCGGCCGCGTCAGTTCAGGAACGCATCGTACCTGACGACGACCATTAAGCACAATTCAGGACAGCTTCGAGAGTCCTTCACCGTTTGACGTTTTAAGTCCGGACGACTACTCCTCATCAAGACTTTATTCACCCCGGCTGCCAGCTCAGCTGGGTCTTATTTGAGCGGGCAGCTCGTTAACTATCTTTTAGCCGTCTGTTTCCTATGTTGGGGCGAATCATCAACTCCGCATCGGCATGAAAGTCACTGTCCAAATCTTGCAATGCGACGGGCAATCGGAAAAGGTTCTCCATGCCTTTACCCATTCCGCAGCCTTGCTGAGGGTGGTGGCGGATAGTCTAAAGGCTGTATTCAATTCCGATGCTTGGCCTAAAGACGCCGATGCTTTTCGTGTTGTCTCGAATGATGGAACCGAGCTTTGTCGTTGGCCGCACAACAACGACGGCATCCGCTCCCTAGACAACGAGTCAGCCGTCGCATAGCGAGACGCGAGGGAAAGAAA
>DATBMX010000452.1:0-6073 GCA_036554625.1 Aestuariivirgaceae bacterium | reverse complement strand
AAGCCGGGCATGATCCAATACGAATATGCACGAGAGGCGTTCAAGAATGGGATCGCGCTTGAGCAGGAACTCGGCGCCAATCCCTTCAAATACGGTCTTGTTTCGGGGAGCGACGCCCATACCGGTCTTGCGGCGATGGAGGAGAACAACTTCTTCTGCAAGTTCGTGAGCTGCGAGCCGCGGCCCGAAAGGTGGAGTGAAGACGCCCTGAAGTTTGGCGATCGGTCGGTGAAAGGCTGGGAAGTAACGGCGGCAGGCTTTACCGGCGTGTGGGCGTCGGAGAACACGCGCGAGGCGCTTTGGGACGCCATGAAGCGCAAAGAGGTCTATTCCTCCAGCGGCCCGCGCATGCTCGTGCGTTTCTTCGGCGGCTACGATTTCGAGCCGCAGGACGCTGCCACCCGCGCCCCGGCCGAGGTCGGCTACCAGAAGGGCGTGCCTATGGGTGGGGACCTCCAGCCGGCGCCGGAAGGCAAGGCTCCGACCTTCCTTGTCGCCGCGTTGAAAGATCCTCTCGGCGCAAATCTCGACCGCATCCAGATCATCAAGGGCTGGGTCGATGCGGAGGGGAAGACGGACGAGAAGATTTACGACGTCGTTTGGGGCGACGCGGACAAGCGGAAGCCAGGCGAGGACGAGAAACTGCCCCCGGTGGGGAACACGGTCGATCTCGCGGACGCGAACTGGACCAACACCATCGGTGATCCCGAGCTGATTACTGTGTGGAAGGACCCGGATTTCGATCCGTCACAAAGAGCATTTTACTATGCCCGCGTGCTGGAGATTCCGACGCCACGATGGCCTGCTTATGACGCCAAGCGCTTTGATGTGAGAATGGGCGAGGAGGTGCCGCTGACCACACAGGAGCGTGTCTTCACTTCTCCGATCTGGTACACGCCGTGAAGCGAGTCTCCACCTATTCGGGCGCAGTCGTCCTCGCCGCGGCTCTGATCTGGCCCGTGACGGCAGAGACGTGCGGCTATCATGATCCCTCCGTCCTTGCTCGGGGCATCCTGAACTGGACTTATCCGAAGGCTCTGTACGTCGGCACGGCCGTTTGGCAGGCCGAAGCCAGCGGGGTCCTTCCCAGGCCTACGCAAACGCCGACGGATCTCTTTGCCTATCAAAGGACGGTCCGGCATTTGCAAGCGCTCGGCGAAAGACTTCGCCGTTCTCGGATCGCCCAGGGCCCAGGCTCAAGTTTCTCAATGGTGCTACTCGATTCCATGCTGTGGACACGCTTTGCCGCCGCGCCTGAAGGTTATGCCGTTGAGGTTCATGCCGACGGCCCGGCAGAGGGGGACGTTGTCTTGGTTACGCACGGCAAGGTCATCCGGGCACTGGCTGAGGGGTCGTTCGATGCGGTGGTCGCCGAGGAATATGGCCTCGTACGGCTCTATGGACCTCCCGCTTCTCAGGAGAGAGTTCGCACAATCCTAGCCACGACTGCTGCCGCTCAGGCTGTCCGGGCAAAAGCAGTTACCGACTGGGCGTCAGACCCGTGATGCATCCAACAAAGGCCGGACGATCAGCATCGAGGATTCATGCTGCCGTATTATTGGCGGCAGTTGTCGCTGTCACCCTCGTCTCGCCCGCGTTTGCGCATGAAGGAGCGGGCGTAGCTGGCGGCTTCGCGTCGGGCTTCAAGCATCCGATCCTCGGTTGGGACCATGTGGCGGCCATGGTCGCTGTTGGACTGTGGGGCGCGTTCCTCGGAGCGCCGGGGATTTGGCTTCTGCCAATTGTCTTCCCGCTGGTGATGGCGCTCGGCGGTGGACTAGGCATCGCTGGCCTGCCGCTGCCCGGTGTCGAGGTCGGCATCGCCGCGTCGGCGGTAGTTTTGGGCATCATGATTGCCCTCGGCGCCCGGCCCCCGCTTTGGGTCGCGGCAATCATCGTCGGCGCCTTTGCAATCTTCCATGGTCACGCCCACGGCACGGAACTGCCGGCAGCCGCCGATGCGCTAGCCTACGCGATTGGTTTCGTGCTTGGCACCGGCCTGCTACACTTGGTCGGCATTACGTTAGGTGTCGCCACGCGCTGGGAAGCCGGAAAGGTTGCGGTCCGCGCGGCGGGCGGTGCCATAGCCATCGCCGGCCTGGCCTTCTTGACCGGCATGGCATGATCCGCGGTTTCGTGTTTGTCGTAGTTTTGGCGCTGAACTCGCCGGCATTTGCGCATGCGCCCATCAAGGGCATCGGCGTGTTCTACAATGGTTTGCTGCACCCGCTGTTCGTGCCAGCGCACCTCTTGCTGCTATTCGGTCTAGGGCTCCTACTAGGCCAACATGCGCCGGGCATGAGCCGTTTCGGATGGTTTGCCTTCGTCCTGGCGCTGTGGACGGGTCTCCTCGTGGGCCAAGTCTTCGGTATCAGCGTTTCGGCAATATTCCTGCTGATTGGCGCATTGACCGCGGGCTTGGTCGTCACACTCGGGCGGCCCATACCCGGCATGGCAGCCGCCGCGATCACCGGCCTAGCCGGCGTCGGAATTGGCGTCGACTCGATGCCCGAGCCGCTTACCCGCAAGGAGACTTGGTTGACGCTTGCCGGAACCGGGCTCGGGGCTGTTCTCATCCTTAGCTATGTGGGAGGCATTGCTGCGTGGCTTAGACAGCCGTGGCAGCGCATCGGCATCAGAGTGGCGGGATCCTGGACGGCCGCTAGCGCGCTCTTGGTGCTTGCCCTAGCTCTTGTAGGCCCCAAAGCGTCCGGATAGATCGCAACCCCTACCATGAGTCTTCTCGTTCGAACGATCCACGAGCCGCTGCTTCAGTTCTTTCTGATCGGCGCCGCCGTGTTTGGTCTTTACGCCCTGACGGCGGACAACAGCCAGGAAGACCTGCGTGGCACGATCGTCGTAACCGAGGGCCGGATCCAGCAGCTGGCCGAGGTTTTCACAAAGACCTGGCAGCGACCGCCAACCGACCGGGAGTTGCACGGGCTGATCGATGCCTATGTAAAGGAGGAGGTCTACTACCGCGAAGCACTCAAGCTCGCGCTCGACCGCGACGACACGCTGATCCGGCGGCGCATGCAGCAGAAGATGGAGTTCCTTACCGAGCCCGATGAAGACCTGCTTGTTGCGAATGATAGCGGTCTCCAGGCTTTTCTCGACGCCAACAAGGATCAGTTTCGGGTCGAGCCGCGCGTCGCCTTCGAGCAGGTCTTCATCAACCCCAAAAAAGGTAACGAGCCAGCGTCGGCACGTGCGAAACAGACATTGGCAGCTTTGGAGGCTTCAGCATCTGGCAGCATGCCTTCAAACCTCGGCGATTCCACCCTGCTTCCCGCGATCACGCCACTGTCTCCTTTGAGCGGCATTGCCCGCAATTTCGGGGAGACATTTGCGCAAAAGCTCACTGACCTTCCCGAAGACGATTGGGCCGGGCCTGTCGAGTCTGCGTTCGGCCTGCATCTCGTTCGCGTCACGGAACGGATCAACGGCTATGACCCGCCGCTCCAGGAGGTGCGTAAGTCGGTCGAGCAGAAGTGGCGCACCCAGAAGCGTGACGATTTTCAGAAGCAAGAATACGACCGTCTCCGCGCAAAATATGACGTGGTTGTGACCTTGAGCGATGACCGCGCGCCAGAGCAGAAGGAACCGGCGCGATGATCCGCCTCCTTTCCGCTCTCGCACTGCTCCTTGTGCTACAAGGCGCGATTGCTGCCCACGAGTTGCGCCCCGGATTCCTTGAGATCCGCGAAACAGGAACCGACACCTATGACGTCCGGTTCAAGGTTCCAGCCCGCGGTGACATGCGCCTTGCGCTCTATGTGCGGTTACCAGGCGAATGCTCCAATGCCGAGCCGCCTCGCACCGAACGCGCCGGCAACGCTTTCCTGGAGCATCTGACCGTACGCTGCTCCGGCGGGCTTACAGACCGGCAGATCTCTATTGAGGGGTTGGCCGGCACATTCACGGATGTTGTTGTGCGGGTGCAATCCTCTGACGGATCTGTTCAGGCAACACGGCTTACTCCAGACCAGCCTCACTTTACGGTAGCCGCCGCACCGACCTGGATGGACACGGCAAGCACATATTTTCTGCTCGGTGTCCAACACATCCTGCTTGGCCTGGATCATTTGCTCTTCGTTCTGGCGTTGCTCCTTCTCATCCGCGACCCTTGGATGCTGGTGAAGACCATCACGGCTTTCACCGTGGCCCACAGCATGACGCTCGCGGCAGCCGCGCTGGGCTGGGCTGACGTCGCGCAGACACCGGTCGAGGCCGTGGTCGCCCTCAGCATCGTATTCGTGGCTGCCGAGGTCATCCGACAAGGTCGGCATGAGACGGACCTGGCGTATCAGGCGCCTTGGATTGTCGCCTTCGCCTTCGGCCTCCTGCACGGTCTCGGTTTCGGCGGGGCGCTGAAGGAGATCGGCCTGCCCCAATCCGATGTGCCGCTTGCGCTCCTCAGCTTCAATCTGGGAGTCGAAGCCGGTCAGCTCCTATTCGTCGTTGCCATGCTCGCGCTCAAAGCATCTTTGGACCGGCTGCTGGCCCTCAACCTGCCTTGGGTGCGGAACGTCGCCAGCTACGGCATCGGCTCACTTGCCGCCACCTGGTTCCTTCAGCGCATCACCACCATGATGTGAAGGGTCGCGTTCAGGTCTGTTTGTGGCACAAAGCGGACACATCCACCTGTCGCCTTAGTGTCCGCTTGTGACCCAGAGCAGCCATCGCGCCCCCAACTCAAGCCCGCGGCGCGACCGTTTCAATGTAACCACCAGTTCAAGCCCTTCTCCGAGTCCGCCGCCGCCGGCTAGACATTCCACACCCGCTTGACAACCATCCCAATACCATCCATACACCATCTACATAGATGGAGACTGAGATATGGCAGCGGAAATTCATAGCCTCCGCGACCGAGCGGTCGAAACCGAAAAGATCACGATCAACCTCGGTTATGTCGATCTCGGCCGCATCGATTTGCTGGTGCAGGAGGGCTTTTATTCCAACCGCACCGATTTCATTCGCACAGCGATCCGCAATCAGCTTGCGACCCATGGTGAAGAAGTGCGGCAATCGATCGTGCGGCATACGCTGGAGCTTGGCCTCAGGCACTACACACGCGCCGATCTAGAGGCTGTCAAAGCCGCCGGTCAAAAGCTTCACATCAAGGTACTCGGTCTTGCCACCATTGCTGCTGACGTGACGCCTTCGCTCGCTTTGGCGACCATTGAATCGATCACGGTGCTCGGCGCCCTTCATGCGAGCAAAGCCATCAAGAGCGCGCTGGCCGATCGCATCGCGTAACTCCCCCCGCAATCCAACATTCCAAGGACGCGAGATATGAACACAGATTTGGCCAACGCCTTGCGCTCAGCGATGAACCTGATCCGAGATCAAGAGCTCGCCGAGGCAACTCGTGTCATTCAGGGCGCATTGTCAGGTGAGCAGCCGGTTTCATACGAATCGCCGCGAGAATCGCAGCTCGTACCTCTGGCCATCGAGAAGAAATTCATCGACCTCACGTCTGAGGCTATAGAGCCCGAGACTGTAGTGTCCGCTGAGCTGACCGCAGACACACAATTGGATCAATCGCAGCCGTCAAGATTCGCGAAGTGGAAGACCGGGGCGCTGGGCGGCTCTCTTGCGAAGCTCCGCCACACCAAGATTCCACATTTCAGTCTCGACGGGTTGACACTACGTAGGCCGCATAAGGCGTTGGAGATCCCAGAAGGTGCTCAATATCAAAGCAGATCCTTTGCCTGCGCGGCCGGTGCGCGAAGCTACAAGCTCTATATTCCCCGGCGCCGTCAGAGAAGCAGACGTGCCTTACTCCTTATGCTCCATGGCGGCACACAGGATGCTGACGATTTTGCAGCCGGGACTCGCATGAATGCTCTCGCCGAGGAGCATGAATTTATCGTCGCCTATCCGATTCAGTCCAAAGCTGCAAACGTATCTTTGTGTTGGAACTGGTTTACTCCCGAAAACCAAACGCGCGGACGCGGTGAGCCGGCCATCATTGCGGGGATCACCAGCGAAATCATCGCTGATTACGATGTCGATCCAGCACGCGTGTTCGTGGCCGGTCTCTCCGCCGGAGGTGCCATGGCGGCGGTTA
>DATBMX010000450.1:0-4895 GCA_036554625.1 Aestuariivirgaceae bacterium | reverse complement strand
GGTGGCCCCTTTATCAGGCTGGCAATGTGGACGGTGCGGAGTTCCGGCATGCCGTGGAAGGTGTGACCGATGCGGGCGAGCCGCTCTCGCATGGTCCTGGCAACGAATATGGCCCCGGCAGGGCTGCCGAGAACCTCAAGCGCAGCCTCCCGGCCGATCAGGTAGCAGGTGGTGTCTTCATGCGCCCGGACGGTGAACGCCGCCGCCATCCCCGTCAGCAGTGAAGGGTGGCCAAAGCTCTCTCCAGGTTCGAGGATGTCCACGATTTCGTCTTCGTGGCATAGCTCGATCGAGCCGCTCCGAATGACGAAAAGCTGCTCGGCCGGCGGACCGTCCTCGATCAGAATGTCGGTGCCGGCCGGGTAGGACCGCAGTGTTACCGCCGCTGCGACGCGCGCGAGTTCGTCCTTGCCAAGCCGATCGAATGGGGGGAAAGGCGCAAGGAAGCCGGCAATCTCTTCCACAATGCCCATCGTCGAAGCATCCTCAATCGACCAGTGGGGGCTCAGCAGGAAGCTACGACCACGACAGATGGACCAGGCGCCATAAAAAAGCGAGAGGGGACGCAGCGCTGCCCTGTAAAGGCGCCGTGATGGCCGCAGGAGCGGCTGAGACGCCGTGTCCCTCGCAGCTCGACCTCACCATGAAGTTGGGTGCGTTGCCGATATTAAGTCACCGGTTGCACAAGCAGGGGAGACTGAGGAGCGGAAGCCAATTGTCCGCTTTGTGCCGTTAGCGGATGATGCTAACGGACTATTCCCGCCTCCTGAATCGACACCGAACCGGCAGGACTTTGAACGTGACCGTTAGCGCCGCTCCTCAATTCAGCGCTCACGATATCTCCGTGCTGATCGATTTTCTGCTATTCGCGGCCACGCTCGCCTGCGTCGCGATTTTTCATCGTCATACGCTCGCAGCCGCTCTCACCGGTCTCGGCGTCATCGTCCTCAAGAAGCTTTTGGGCACCGGCTTCGTCGAAGGCGCTGGCTTCCCGGGCTTGCTTGCGCATTTCGAGCACGAATGGGTGCTCCTCACCAACCTTTTTCTGCTTCTGGTCGGCTTTGCTCTGCTTGCACGCCATTTCGAGGCAAGCCGTATCCCCGACTGGATGCCGGCAGCTCTACCGGACAATTGGACAGGCGGCTTGGTGCTTCTGGTCTTTGTGTTCGTCCTCTCCTCATTCCTTGACAACATCGCCGCGGCACTGATCGGCGCCACCGTCGCCAGGCATGTGTTCAAGGGCCGCGTGCGCATCGGCTACCTCGCGGCGATTGTCGCTGCCTCCAACGCCGGAGGCTCGGGCAGCGTCATCGGCGACACCACCACGACCATGATGTGGATCGCCGGTGTGAGCCCACTCTTGGTGCTTCATGCCTATGTCGCGGCCGTGTGTGCGCTGTTCGTCTCTGGCATCCCGGCATCGCTCGCCCAACAGAAACACGCGCCGATCGTCAAAGACCCACCCTCAGGCCTGCGCATCTCGTTCAAGCATGTTGCCGTGGTCGTCGTGGTGCTCGCATCGGCGATCGCCGCCAATGTTGGGGCACATCTTTTCGACGAACATTTGCTGGACGAGAGACCTCTGATCGGCCTTGCCGTCGCGGCAGCGCTTCTTCTGATGGCTCCGATCGCGCGGCCCGATTGGTCGATCGTTCCCCACGCCGCGCGCGGCGCGCTCTTTCTCCTCGCTCGTGTCTCGGCAGCCTCGCTGATGCCCGTCAAATCCTTGCCGCTGCCGAGCTGGGAGACGGCGCTTGGGCTCGGCTTCGTCTCGGCCGTGTTCGACAATATTCCGCTAACCGCGCTCGCCATCAAGCAGGACAACTATGACTGGGGTGTTCTCGCCTACGCCGTCGGGTTCGGCGGCTCGATGATCTGGTTCGGATCGTCCGCCGGCGTCGCGGTCGCAGGACTGATGCCGGAAGCGAGATCCGCTGCGCGCTGGCTGAAGGAGGGCTGGCCGGTGGCGCTTGCCTATGTCGTCGGGTTCTTCCTCCTGATCGCGCTGCTTGGCTGGAACCCTCAGATCATCTAGCGGGCACCTCAGTCGGCAAATCGGCAGCGTGTCAAAAAGAACAGGCCCGTCAAGACGTTCCACGCCTTGACGGGCCCTTTTATGCACGTCCGCTAGAAGCAGCGATCAGTCGCTTAGAAATAGCGATCGATCGATGCCCTGGTTTCGTCGCCGCTCCGGTCGGCCGCCATATCGGCTGCGATCTCCTCATTCTCCTGGCGCGTCTGGATGATGTGCCAGCCGATCCAGAAGATGAATCCGAGGATGACCAAAAGCACCTCCCATCCCTGGAAAGGATAGATTGCGCCGACATCCTTGAGGTCGACGGCCCAGCTCGTCATTCCATTGGTCGACATTTGTCTTCTCCTCTCGGATCTCTATTTGATCATCGCCTTCTCGGCGTCACCCACTTCGCGGACTGAGGCCAAGAAAGCGTGGTTGAGCGCAAAGTCGACACCCTCGAGTTCGACCTTCTGCGGGACGCGTAACAGGCCCATGCCATCCATGATCTTGCAGGCGACCAAGGTTGGGATGAAGCCGAGCAGGAACATCAAGACAGCACCGGCGAAATTGCCGAGCGGATTGATATGCGCGAAGCCTTCATAGGGAGAGGACGGCTGTCCCCACAGCATGAAGCCCGCAACGACCACGCCGAGGAATCCGCCATAGCCGTGCACGGCGACAGCACCCACTGCATCGTCGATCTTGAAACGGTTTTCGACGAAATAGTGCATCTTGTAGCAGATGACTGGAACGATGCCGCCGATCAGCATGGCCTCGATCGGATGGTAGAGATCGTTGCCGGCCGATGCGGAAATGATGCCGCACAATCCGCATGAGAACGTCCAGTAAGGATCGCCCTTGGACACGATGTAACCGCCCATCATGCCGCCCGCTAGCGACATCAGGAAGTTGAACGTGATCGCCGAAAGCGTGGTCGGCGCGAGATAGATATTCGTCGCCGTCCAGGTTTCACCGGTGATCTGGCCGGCAATGGTCGCCGGCGAGATTATCGGAATGTTGCACGCGGCATAAAAGCCCCAGAAGCCCGTATAGATCAGGAACAGCCCGATCGTTACCAGCCACACATTGTGCGGCGGAATATCTCGCGGCGTTCCGTCAGCCCGGAATTTTCCGATGCGCGGACCAAGAGCGATCAAGAAGGCAAGAGCCGCGCCGCCGGCGATGGCATGGACCACGCCGGACGCAGAGGCGTCATGATAGCCCCACAGCTTCACCATCCAGCCTTGCGGATGCCAGCCCCAGGCTGCGTCGAGGATCCACAACACCGAGCCGACCAGCACGGCAATGACCCAGAAGGCGCCCGAACGCGCGCGTTCGATGATCGAGCCAGAGATGATCGAGGCGGTCGTGATCGAGAACAGAAGGAAAGCGCCCCAGAACACGCCATTGAGGCGGTGCCAAATCAGGGCGTCGGCAGGTGTGACGCCTTGCTCACCCGGGTTGACGCCGGAAAGATGGGGCGCCATCAGCGGATTCCAGGGTTCAGCGTATGGTGCTGTAATCAATCCGCCGGTAATTCCAGGTCCGTTCGGGAACGCAAAGTAGATCCACCAACCGAACAGGAAGAAGGTGACGGTGACGAGCGGGATCGCCATCGCATTCTTCATCAGTGTTTTCAGATGGTTGCGTCTGCGAGACACGCCGACTTCGTAGGTGCAGAAGCCAACATGAATCAAAAACATGAAGACGATCGTCACGAAGTAATAGAACTCCGTGAAGATTGTCGTTATCGCATTTAATTGGTCGCCCATTGATATACCCCCTTTTCCCCGATGCCCCGGGCACGGCGTTGCAGACGACCGTGCCCAGCGGCGCCCGATTCAGCTACACCTTTGCCTTCCTCGTTGGATTTTGCAGGCCACTGCCCGTGCGGTCTCCGGCACGGCAAGTTCTGCTAAGTCCCCACCCCCTTGTCGGCCTAGCAACGATGCTAGGCTTCCGCCAAGAACTCGTCAACCGACGTGAAATAAGATTTCCTCTAGGTAAAATAGCGACATGGCACGCGCGAAACATCCCGGAAAACACCCCTCGGCCCAAGCCGTTCGCGATCACTTCCTCGCCTGGCAGTGCCGCATTCGGCAGGCCGCCATGCGCGAACATGGCGGCCGCCCTTCCCCCGGCATGCGTCCGCGAGTCCTCGATGCGGAGGGGCGCGAGCTCGCCTCCGCCTTGACCGTGCTGCTCATCCCCAACGAGCCCGAGGAGAGCACGGCCTTTTTCCGCTTTCAGGTGATGAAGACGCAAGATCCGCGCGACGTTTACGAGCGCGCCTTGGCTTTTCTCCAGGCCGATTTTTTCCAGAAGCCCGAGGCCTTCAGCGAGAGGATGGTCACCGTGCTGCCTCGCGGCGCCGCGCTCGCAGCGGCGCTCCTCGATGAAGGCGCCTGCGTGCTGGAATTCGTCCAATCGGGACAAAGCTATCGCATTGCCGCCGAAGTGCGCGCTTTGAAAACCGGGCATGCCGCTCGCGAAGCAGCGATCTGGCATAACCGTCTGTTTAATCCCGCCCTGCCCGACACCGTGCATGTGCTCGGTCTCCAACCCGACTGGGATTCGGCCCGCGCCGAACCAGCGCCCCCCGGCCGAACGTCACGCTCCGTCTAGAATTTGCGATACGCCTTATTCAGCTCCATTAGAGGATGGTTTGGCGACGTTTGGAAACGCACCAAGAGTTCCCGCGCCAACATGTCGCGATCCTGTTGATTGTCGGGCAAATTCATCGACTTCGGAATGCGCACCCAACCATTGATGTTGCGGTCGAAGATGGCGGGCTCGCCGGCCTCATAGCCCATATGCACGTCTTCGAGCCAATTGAGGTCGTCCCAGCCCATGAATTCCATATAGGCCTTGAGGTACG
>DATBMX010000390.1:0-6832 GCA_036554625.1 Aestuariivirgaceae bacterium | reverse complement strand
GCCAATGCGCGCTGGCGCGTGGCGTCAAGGTGATGGTCTATGAAGGGGGCGAGGCCCTGCGTTTCGACGAAATGGCGATCGAGGCGGGCGTCGCCGGCACGCTCCGGGTGATGCACAGGATCGGCATGTTGCCGGATTCAGACGTTCCGGCGGCCGCCAAACTGCCGACCGTTTCGCATTCCAGCCATTGGCTCAGGGCGCCCGAAGGCGGGATCTTCCGCAGCCGACGGCGCATTGGCCATTGGATCTCGGCGCAGGAGACGATCGGCGTGATCTCCGATCCCATGGGTCTTCTCGAGACGCCGGTGATCGCGGGGGACGCCGGCATCATCATCGGCCAGTCGCATCTGCCGGTGGTCAATCGCGGCGATGCGCTGTTTCACATCGCCAAGGGGGAAGCGCCGCAGGAGCCCGCAGCGGCGAAGGGGGCAGAGCAATATACGCCGGACGAGGATGAGATCATCTGAGGGGCTTCCACGCGCTCCCTCGACGAGCGGGGGGATCACCTCCGGGACACACTGCCGAGAATGCCGCGGAAAATCTGGCGGACGACCATGTTGCCGACCTCGCGGCCGAGACTGCCGGCCATGTTCTTGACGAAGCGCTCGGTTGCCGTGTCGCGGGTGCGGGCGGGAGAGGCTCGCTCGCGCGACGCAGTCGGCGCCGGCTGGCGCGCAGCAGCGGATTCGCGCCGCTCGGCTGCCGTCTCGGCGCGCTTGGCGAGAAGCTCATAGGCCGAGTCGCGATCCACCGTCTCATCATAGAGCCCGTAAACGGGGCTCCCGCGCAGAAGACCCCGGCGCTCCTCCTCGCCGATCGGACCAAGGCGGCCGGAGGGAGGGCGAATGAGCGTGCGCTCGACCATGGTCGGCACGCCCTTGAGATCGAGAACCGAGATCAGCGCCTCGCCCACGCCGAGCTCGGTGATGGTCTTTTCGGTGTCAAAGGCGGGATTGGCGCGAAATGTCTCAGCCGCCGTCCTCACCGCCTTCTGGTCGCGCGGCGTATAGGCGCGCAAGGCATGCTGCACACGGTTGCCGAGCTGGGCGAGGACGGTATTGGGTATGTCCATGGGGTTCTGGGTCACGAAATAGACGCCGACGCCCTTGGAACGGACGAGCTTCACCACCTGCTCAATCTTCTGGACCAGCCCCGGCGGGGCATCGGCGAAGAGAAGATGCGCTTCGTCGAAGAAGAAGACGAGCCTTGGTTTTTCCGGATCGCCAACTTCCGGCAAATCCTCGAACAGCTCCGACAAGAGCCACAGGAGAAAGGTGGCATAGAGCTGCGGCGCGGCCATGAGCTGGTCGGCGGCCAGGATATTGATGTAACCGCGGCCATCGCCGGTCGTGCGCATGAAATCCTTGATGTCGAGAGCCGGCTCGCCGAAGAACGCTTCCGCCCCCTGCTCGTCCAGAACGACGAGGCGGCGCTGGATGGCGCCGATGGTGGCGCTCGACACATTGCCCAGCCCTGTGCGGATCTCCTTGCCGCGTTCACCCAGATTGGAAAGAAGTGCGCGCAAGTCCTTGAGATCGAGAATGGCGAAGCCCTCCTCATCGGCGAGCTTGAATGCAATGTTGAGCGCACCTTCCTGGGCCTCGGTCAGACCAAGCAGGCGCGACAGGAGGACCGGGCCCATCTCGGTCATGGTGGTGCGCACCGGATGGCCCTGCTTGCCGAACAGATCCCAGAAAATCACGGGAAAGGCGTCGAAGCCATAATCGTCCCAGCCGATCTTGCGGGCGCGCTCAAGAAGAAAATCCTTCGGCTCACCCTTCATCGACACGCCGGAGAGATCTCCTTTGATATCGGCGGCGAAGACAGGCACCCCGCGCGCGGAAAAGCCCTCGGCAAGGATCTGCAAGGATACGGTTTTGCCTGTGCCAGTCGCTCCGGTGATCAGACCGTGGCGATTTGCCATGGGAAGGTAAAGAACCTCCTCCTTGCCGCTCTTGCCTATGAAGATCGAATTGTCCGCCATGAGGTTCTGCTTCTCCTGGAAAAGGGCCAATGGAGCTTGACCGGCGAGCGCCCAAGAGCAATCTGCTATAAATGCACGGTCGATGAAAGTGAGGCGATGAAGGACCTGATCAAAAGAGTAAGCGAAGCCACGGGCCTGTCCGAGAAAAATGCCGAGGACGCGCTCGGCATCGTGCTCACCCTCATCAAGACCCAGGGCGATCAGAAAAAGGTCGAGGCCCTGTTTGCGAGGCTGCCGGGTGCGAATGAACTGGCAAGCCGGCATGCGGGCTCGGGCGGGTGGCTCGGCAAGCTTGGCGGCGGGCTCATGGGGGGACCTCTCGTGGCCGTCACCAGGCTGCAGGCGCGTGGCTTGAGCATGGCTCAGGTCAAGATGCTCGGCAGCGAGGTGCTGAGCTATGCAAGAGAGAAGGCCGGCGACAAGCTCGTCAGGGAAGCGGCAGGATCAATCCCGGGCCTGTCCGGCTATCTCTAGGTCAAGCAATGAGCGACCTGACCGAGCTCTGCGACTTTCCTCATGCGTCGCGCCAGGATTGGGAGCGCCGCGTTCTCGCCGCGCTCAAGGGCACATCCCACCAGGCACTGCGCTCAAGAACGGCGGACGGCATCAGCATCGAGCCGCTCTATGAACCATCGACGCAACATGCAATTCCCGGCCGCTCCGCCGGTGCGCCATGGATCGTGGTGCAGAGGATGGATCATCCGGAACCGGGCGAGGCCCGTGGGATCGCCGGGACAGATGTGGAAAATGGCGCCACGGGACTGGCACTCACTTTCAAGGGCGCTGCCCCGGCGCGCGGTTTCGGTCTCAGGGATGCAAGCGCCAGGACCATCGGCCTTGCGCTCAAGGACCTGCCCTTGCACATGCTTCGCCTTCGCCTCGAGGCTGGAGAGAAGGCTATCGATGCGGCGGAGGCGCTGCGCGAGGTGATCCTTGCGCGCAGCTTCAACCCGGAACGCATGCGAGTTTCCTTCGGCATTGACCCAATCGGGGCAATGGCCTCGCGGGGGAGACTCGATGAACCCCTCGATGCACTGATGCGCCGCATGGGCAGCATCACCCCGTCGCTGGCGCGGGACTTCGCCGGTCCCTATGTGGAGGCGGACGGGCGGGTCTATCACGATGGCGGAGGCAGCGAAGCGCAGGAGCTCGGCGCGAGCCTTGCGACGGCCGTTGCCTATCTTCGCCTGTTTGAATCGAAGCTGGAGGACGCAGCGGCGGCGCGCGCCACCGGAATGACGCTGTCCGCCGATGCCGACATTTTTGCGAATCTCGCCAAATTCCGAGCAGCGCGACTCCTGTGGCATCATGTCAGCACGTCCTGCGGGCTGCCGAATTCTCCCTTGCTGCTGCACGGTGAAACGTCCTGGCGGATAATGACGGCGGCAGACCCGCATGGAAATCTCCTGCGGAATGTGGCGGCAGCAATCGCTGCAGGCGCCGGCGGCGCCGACAGCGTCTGCTGTCTCCCCTTCTCGGTGGCGCAGGGCTTACCCAACGACTTCGCCCGACGCATGGCGCGCAATATCCAGATCATTCTTCTGGAGGAGGCCAATGTTCATCACGTCGGCGATCCGTCAGCCGGATCGGGCTTTGTCGAGGCGCTCACGCACGCCTTGTGCGAGAGGGCATGGGCGTTCTTCCAGGAGATCGAAGGGCGGGGGGGAATCATCCAAGCCCTGAAAAGCGGTTTCATCCAGGAAGAGTTGAAGAAAACGCGAGAGCGTCGGGACCTGGAGATCCGCGAGGGGCGAAGGCATATCGTCGGCGTGACGGCCTATGAACCGGCCAGCGCGGCGCCCGCCTCGGTGCTCGACGTCGCGCCGGAGGAGCCGGCTCTCGGAGAGTCGATCGCTGCCATTCCCGCCCGGCGGGATGCGGAAGAGTTCGAGCGGCGAAAAGTGGCGTGATGCGCATTCCCGATTTCACGAAGATCGGCTTCGCGATTGCGCCAGGAAAGGCAGAGGAACCGCAGAACGAGGGCTCTGCCACTCCGGAGGGGATTTTTATCAAGCCGCAGTATGGGCCAGACGACGTGGCGCAGCTCGTCGCCGTTTCGAGCTATCCCGGCATCCCGCCGTTTCTGCGCGGCCCCTACTCGACCATGTATGTGACGCAGCCCTGGACGATCCGGCAGTATGCCGGGTTCTCGACGGCGGAAGAGTCGAACGCCTTCTACCGCCGCAATCTGGCGCAGGGGCAGAAAGGCCTGTCCGTCGCCTTCGACCTGCCGACGCATCGCGGCTATGACTCAGATCATCCGCGCGTCCAGGGCGACGTCGGCATGGCGGGGGTGGCGATCGATTCCATCCTCGACATGCGGACGCTGTTCGAGGGCATTCCTCTCGACCGGATGACCGTGTCGATGACCATGAACGGCGCGGTGCTGCCAATCATGGCGCTCTACATCGTGGCCGCCGAAGAACAGGGTGTTGCGCCAGAAAAGCTCGCAGGCACGATCCAGAACGACATTCTCAAGGAATTCATGGTGCGGAACACTTATATCTATCCGCCCGAGCCTTCGATGCGCATCGTTTCGGATATTTTCGCCTATACGAGCCGGCGCATGCCCAGGTTCAATTCCATTTCCATCTCCGGCTATCACATGCAGGAGGCGGGAGCGAGCGCCGATCTCGAACTCGGTTACACGCTAGCGGACGGGCTCGAATATGTCCGCGCCGGCCTCAGGGCAGGACTCGCCATCGACAGTTTCGCGCCACGGCTCTCCTTCTTCTGGGCGGTGGGGATGAACTTCTTCATGGAGGTGGCAAAGCTCAGGGCAGCGCGGCTCTTGTGGGCCAAGCTCATGCGCCAGTTCTCGCCCGAGGACGAGCGCTCGCTGGCGCTCAGGGCGCACTGCCAAACCTCAGGCTGGTCGCTGGGGGCGCAGGATGTCTTCAACAATGTCGCGCGCACCTCAATCGAGGCGATGGCGGCAACGCAGGGGCAGACGCAATCGCTCCATACCAATGCGCTCGATGAAGCGCTGGCGCTGCCCAGTGATTTTTCGGCCCGGATCGCGCGCAACACGCAGCTCTTCCTGCTAGAGGAGGCAGGCACCTGCCGCGTCATCGACCCGTGGGGCGGCAGCTTCTTCGTCGAGCGGCTCACGCATGAGCTGGCGGGGCGAGCGCTGCGGCACATCGAAGAGGTGGAGAGGCTCGGCGGCATGGCGAAGGCGATCGCACAGGGCCTGCCGAAGCTTAGGATCGAAGAGGCGGCAACCCGCACGCAGGCGCGCATCGATTCGCGCACACAGACGGTTGTCGGCGTCAACAAATACCTGTCGGCGCGCGAAGAGCCAGTCGAGATTCTGAAAGTCGACAATTCAGCAGTGCTCGCGCGGCAGATCGACAAGCTCAGGCGGCTGAAGGCGGCGCGCGATCCGGCGCAATGCGAGGCAGCGCTCACAGCTTTGAGCGAAGCGGCGGCAGGCCTTGATCGCAATCTCCTCGAGGCGGCGGTCGAAGCGGCGCGCGCGGGCGCGACGGTCGGCGAGATATCGAACTCGCTCGAACGCGTGTGGAACCGGCATGTCGCGGACGTTCGCGCCGTGAAGGGCGTCTATGCCGCGGCGGCGAGCGGAAGGACGAAGGACATCGAGCGGGCGCGGCAGATGGTCAAGGCGTTCCGCGAGGCGGAAGGGCGAGCGCCCAAAATCCTTGTGGCGAAGATCGGTCAGGACGGCCATGACCGCGGGCAGAAGGTCATCGCTTCGGGATTTCACGACCTGGGCTTCGATGTGGCGATCGGTGAGCTTTTCGCTACGCCCGAGGAAGTGGCAAAGCGCGCCATCGACGAACGGGTGCATGTTGTCGGCGTGTCGTCGCTGACCGCGGGGCATCTCACCCATCTGCCGGCGCTCCGCAATGGACTGCGCGAACTGGCGGGAGGCGACATTGCGATCGTCGCAGGCGGCGTCATCCCCAAAGACGACGAGGAGGCGCTGAGGCGTGCAGGCGTGAGCGCCGTGTTTCCACCTGGAACGCCCATTGCGCAGGCGGCGATCGCCATACTCGATGCGCTCAACGCCCGGCTTGGCTATGCGCAGCGCGGCGCGCAGTGATCACGCGGGTGCACCCAGGCCCGTGACCCTGCCGACGTTGAATTTGCGCCAGTTCTTGAGCTCGACCTCGGCAAAGGAGCGGAGACGGCCAAGCTCCTCATCCGTCCACACATCGAGGCTTGCCAGAACGGCGGCGACGACAGTTTCCGAGGCGCGATGGGCGCCGTCATCGCATTTGAGGGCGATTCCCAGCCCTGCGTGCGGCACTGCAGCGCAGAAGACGCCCTCGGCTCCGGTCTTCACGAAGGCGCGCGGCACGGCCTCCATGAGGCGCGTGCAGAAACGCTTGTTGCCGGCCACCATGTAGGGATGCGCCGCCACGGCGGCGATGATGCGCTGTGCCGCCTCGCGTCTTTCGGGCGAGAGTTTTTCGCCCGAGGCGAAGCGCTGAAATCCGAGCGCCAGATGGCGCAAAGGAATGGCCCAGGTCGGGACCGAGCAGCCATCGATGGCAAGAGGCAGGCATTCCGTGTCGATGTCGCACAGCTCGTCGAGCATGCGCGCGACGCCCTTCTGAATCGGATGATGTGAATCAATATAGCCTGCAAGCTCGATGCCGAGCCGTGCGGCCAGGGCCAGCATTCCGGCATGCTTGCCCGAGCAATTGTTGTGGATGGGCGATGGCTCGCCGCCCGATTTGATGAGGGCGCGATTGGCAGAGGAATCCTGTGGCGGATGAGCGCCGCATTCGAGCCTTTCCTCTCCCAGGCGGGCCTTGTCGAGAATAGCGCGCGCCACGCGAACATGAGCGCCCTCGCCGCTGTGAGAGGAGCAGACCAGGG
>DATBMX010000324.1:0-1652 GCA_036554625.1 Aestuariivirgaceae bacterium | reverse complement strand
TTGCTTCCGGTCCTCGGCGAACTGGCGAAGCCGCGATTCGACGGTTTCGAGCGCGGCGATCGGAAGCAGATGAATCCCGATCTCGAATGGAAGGCAGATGTTGTAGAGGAACCGCCGGATCTCACCGTCGAACCGGCCGATTGCCTTCAACTCGGCGGACGCGATTAGGTGTTTGGAGACGCGAAGCAGATCCTTGTCGGCATCGGCTTCGATCTGCGAGGTCGACACCTTCCGCGTGTTGCCCATTGTGGACAAGCGAACCTTGATACAGACGGTCTTCTTCGCGAGGTCGACGCCGGAATCTGTGATCGCAACCGTGATCGGCGTTCCACCGCCATTACCGGCGGGAGCGATTGCGGTAACGCTACCGTCAAGTGACACGGGCGCCGTCTGTCCCGATGGGAAGCAGAAGAGTTGTTCCTGAGTTGCCATTGCTGGCCACCTCCTTAGGGATGATGTTGGATTGTTGGCTGAACCAAGATGTCCACGCGAAGCTGCGTCCAAGCCCCTGAACCGACCGCAGCGTTGGAAGGGCTTTCCGCTCGATTGCGAGCGCTCGTTCGAGCAGGTCGGGATAATCGCTGTGAAGCTGAACCAGCTCCGGCTTTTTCGTGGCCGGGCAAAAGAAGCAGGCGCTCTTGCAGGGAAGCGGGAGTTCCTCAGACCGGATCAGGTCGATGCAGGCCGCCCGGTCCAACCCGAACTCGCGCAGCGGATACCAGAAACGATACTTCCGGTCGCGGAATTCTTTAATACGTCGGCCGTCGGATGGGCCAGCGTCATAACCGATCGCCTTAATGACACGGCCACCGGACTGCCAGCACCGCAAGGCCGGCGGCCAGTGGTTGCAGAACTTGTCTTGCGGGGCGACCTTCCATTTCAGGCTGCAACTCTTGCCGCCATATGCGAGGCTCGGCAGTGTGCCGGTCCGCAGGCACTGGTCTTCAAGGCTCTGATCCGGCACGCGAACCCCGCGCCGCCGCACCACAATCAAGTCCGGGAATTCGACGCGCCGCAGCCATTGGCGCCGGATCTCCAGGTAGGCGTAGGTTTCCGGCTTTTCCGAGCCGGTGTCCGCGAACAGAATCAAGTCCGGACGAACGTCAGCGCGGGACAATCGGATTAACAGTGCGGTGGAGTTGACGCCAAGACCATCTGCGATGACGAGCGGAACCTCTGACGGCCTCTGCTGAACTTCGGCCAACGTGACGCATGCCGACGAACCTTCTGGCGCTACGCAGGAAAAGAGTGACAGTTGCACGGGCGCCCTTTCCGGCGCCTCGTGCGCCTATGTCAGACCGGCAGCCCGGCTACAGGAAATCCTGTCACCTGGACCAGCCCTTGCGTTCCGATGTGGATTTCGACTTCTTGCGTTTCGAAGTCCCGCTCTCCATGGCGGCTCGAAAAGAGCTTGAGCATCTGGTTAGCGCTCGTTCGGAGAGGGAGCGTGCTCGGCCGTGACGCAATGTACCGGCCGAGCACAGCGAACTCGAGATGGAGTGTCAGCCGATGCCAAATGGCTCGCTTTGCGTGTGGCGGCGGTTCGTATCGGCACCAGTATCGCCCGCTCCTCAACTCCTCTTCCGAATACCCGGAGTACAGGCCAAAGCTGAAATGAGGCTGTAAATTGTGGAGATGCTCGACGAGCGCGA
>DATBMX010000306.1:0-5897 GCA_036554625.1 Aestuariivirgaceae bacterium | reverse complement strand
TGTGGCCGGAGGCCCGCTCCGCCGTCATGCTGGGCATGAACTATGGCTCGGAACTGGATCCGCTCGACCGTCTCGCGGACAGGGCGATCGGCAACATCTCGACCTATGCTCTGGGTCGAGACTATCACCAGGTGATCAAGGGCAAGCTGAAGCTCCTTGCGTCTTACTTGGCCGCGCTGACCTCAGGGGACGTGAAGGTTTTCGTCGATACGGCGCCCTTGATGGAAAAGCCGCTGGCTCAAAAGGCGGGGCTCGGCTGGCAGGGCCGGCATACCAATCTCGTTTCGCGCGAGCTGGGTTCATGGTTCTTCCTGGGCGCCATTTTGACGACGGCGAAGCTTGTGCCCGATGCGCCGGAGCAGGACCGCTGCGGCTCCTGCCGCGCCTGTCTCGATGTCTGCCCCACCCGAGCCTTTCCGGCACCCTATCAGTTGGATGCGCGCCGCTGCATTTCCTATCTCACCATCGAGCACAAGGGCCATATCGACCTGGAATTCCGCGAAGCTATGGGCAATCGCATCTATGGCTGCGATGACTGCCTTGCCGTGTGTCCCTGGAACAAATTTGCCCGGGCGGCGAGCGAGGCGAAACTTAAGGCGCGCGATGATCTCATCACGCCGCCGCTCGAACACCTGCTCGCGCTCGACGACAAGGCCTTCCGCTCCAAATTCTCGGGCTCGCCCGTCAAGCGCACGGGCCGCAACCGTTTCCTGCGCAATGTGCTCATCGCCGCCGGCAATTCCGCTGATCCGAGTCTCGAGGCGCCTGTCGCCGCCTTGCTGTCGGACTCATCGCCCCTCATCCGCGCCATGGCCGTATGGGCGCTGTCCAAACTCGCCGCCCCCGAGGACTTCGCAAGCCTGCGCGAGAAACACGCAACAGGCGAACACGACATGGCCGTGAGGCAGGAGTGGCTAAGATCGGCTGCGTGAAGACCCTCTTCTGCTTCGGCTACGGCTATTGCGCTCGTGTCCTTGCTCACCGCTTGATTCCGCGAGGCTGGCGGATTGGCGGCACGTTTCGCGATGAGGCGGCCCGGGTGCAGCTTGCTGAGGAAGGCTGTGCTGCATTTCCCTTCGCCTCCCGCACCGAGGTGTCGGCCGCGCTCGCCGGCTTCGATCATATTTTGCTCTCTGTTCCGCCAAGTGAAGACGGCGATCCGGTCCTCGGCCTTTACCGTGACGAGTTGATCGCCCAAAGCGGTTCTCTGCGCTGGATCGGCTATCTGTCGACCACTGGTGTCTACGGTGACCGGGGCGGCGCCTGGGTCGATGAAACGACGCCCCCTGCGCCAACGAGCGAACGCGGCAGGAGGCGACTTGCCGCCGAGCGCGCCTGGCTTGGTCTTCATCAGGAGCATGGCTTGCCAATTCACATATTCCGGCTCGCTGGGATCTATGGCCCGGGCCGCAATCAGCTCGTAAGCCTTTTGCGCGGCAAGGCGGCGCGGGTGGTGAAACCCGGCCACATATTCAGCCGGATTCACGTCGCAGATGTCGCTGGTGTAATGGAGTCTTCATTGAAGAGACCCATCCCCGGCCGCGTCTACAATGTCTGCGACGACGAACCGGCGGCTCCCCAGGACGTACTGTCCTTCGCAGCCGAACTCTTGAGAATGCCTCCGCCACCCGAGATTCCCTTCGACAACGCAGGCCTTACCGACCTGTCGAAAAGCTTCTATGAAGAATCGAAGCGCGTCTCGAATCGCAGGATCAAGGAGGAGTTGGGCTATCGCCTGACTTATCCCAGTTATCGCGAAGGCTTGCTTGCCCTCAATCATGTATCTTGATCAGATCTTCGACCGTACCCACGATGATGCCGAGATCGCGCGCGGTCGACAGCCTGTGATCACCGCCCTTGATGAGAGTGAAGCGCACATCCTCCCCTTCTAGCCTTTCGAAAAGCTTGAGCCCGTGCCGCCAGGGAACGTCGGGGTCTTCCATGCCATGCAGGATGCGCACCGGGAAGTCCACCAGAAGATGCTCATTGAGGATCAAGTGCCTGCGCCCATCCTCGATCAGCCGGCGCGTAATGACATAACCATCGCCATAGGCCGACGGCATGAGCCATTGCCCGCGTTGTTCGATCTCGCGGCGCGCTGGTTCATCGAACTGTCCCCACATTAAATCCTCCGTCATGTCCGGCGCGGGCGCGATCAGCACCATTCCTTTGATGCGCCAAAGCTCTTGCGGGAAATGTTGCCTTATGGTTTTGGCGAGCAGAAGAGCAAGATATCCGCCCATGCTAGAGCCGACGATGATCTGCTCGCCTCTAGCCACGCCGAGGAACATCTGCACCGTATCGGCCAGCCAATCGCTGATGGCGCAATCCGCGAAATTTCCCTGCGATGCTCCGTGGCCGGAATAGTCGAAGCGCAGGCACCGGCGGCCCGTTGCGCGCGCGGCGCCCGCCAGCGCCCCCGCCTTCGTTCCCCTCATGTCGGATTTGAGGCCGCTAAGCCAGAACACGCCCGCTCCCGGCGCACCCCGATTTTCATGGATATAAGCGAGAGTCGCACCGGTCTTTCGGGTGAAAAACGCGACCTGTCCTGCGCTCCCCATGTTGCCCAACGTCCGCAGTCAAAAATTGATTCGACTGGAAAGCGTCCTGCGACCTTCGCGCCTTGACTTCGCAGCCGAGTTCAACATGTATAGTGGCCTGACAAAACCGGCGACATTCGGCGTGGCAGACGCCGAAGCGTCTGCCCCAATAGAGGAGAATGGAACATAAACCGTAAACCATTTGTCAAGGAGCAGCGGCCCCGCGAAAGCGGCCCGCGTGTGAATGAGAGGATAGATTCCCGCGAAATTCTGTTGATCAACGAAAAAGGCGAGAAGGTCGGCGTGATGAGCCCGCAGCAGGCTCTCGTGCTTGCCGAACAGGCTGGTCTCGATCTCGTCGAAATATCGCCCGGCACCCAGCCCCCCGTCTGCAAGATCCTCGATTACGGCAAATACAAATACCAGGCGCAGAAGAAGGCCAACGAGGCGCGCAAGAAACAAAAGACCATCGAAATCAAGGAAATAAAAATCCGTCCCAATATCGACACGCATGACTATGACGTGAAGATGAAGGCGATCAAGCGCTTCTTCGAGGAGGGCGACAAGGTAAAAGTCACTTTGCGCTTCCGCGGCCGCGAGATGGCGCATCAGGAGCTCGGTTTTGATCTCCTCCAGCAGGTCAGGAAAGATACGGCCGATCTCGCCAAGGTCGAGTCCGAGCCGCGGTTCGAGGGGCGCCAGGTCGTCATGGTGCTGGCACCCAAATAGGCGAGCCGGCGATCTTGCCTTTGTTGCGGCGTCGCCCTATAAACCGCCAGCTTTGAGCCGCCCGGCAGGGCATGCCGTGGCGGCTTTCGATGCTTGGCGAGCGGCCATCTGAGTGGCCCGCATGATTGACGAAGGAAAAGCGAAAATGCCCAAGATGAAGAACAAGTCATCCTGCAAGAAGCGCTTCAAGATGACGGCGACCGGCAAGGTCCGCGCGGCCCAGTCGGGCAAACAGCACGGCATGATCAAGCGCACCAACAAGCAGATCCGCAATCAGCGCGGCACGATGATCCTGGCGCCGGGCGATGAGCGCCTGGTCAAGGTTCATATGCCTTATGCACGTTGAATCGAACAGGGAATGACTTAAATGGCCCGCGTCAAACGTGGTGTGACGGCCAGAGCCCGTCACAAGAAAACCCTCAAAGCGGCCAAGGGCTATTATGGCCGCCGCAAGAGCATCTACCGCGCCGCCATACAGGCCGTGGAAAAGGCTGGCCAGTATGCCTACCGCGACCGCCGTCGCAAGAAGCGCACCTTCCGCTCGCTGTGGATTCAGCGAATCAATGCCGCCACTCGTGAGCTGGGGCTGACCTATGGCCGATTTATCGCCGGGCTCGGCAAAGCTGGCATCGAGGTCGACCGGAAGATTTTGGCCGATCTCGCAGTGCGTGAGCCCAAGGCTTTCGCTTCCCTTGTCGAAAAGGCGAAAGCCGCTCTCTAGCGCGCGCGAAGAATTTTATGCCGTCTTGCCGGGCGCTTCAGGCCGAGAGGTCCTGAACGGCCCGGCTTTTTTCTTGAGGTTCGCATGAACGCGAATGTTGAAACCGAGGAAACCCAAATTCTGGCTGCCATTGCTTCCGCCGTCGATGAGGCAAGCTTGGAGCAATTGCGCATTTCCACCTTGGGCAAGAAAGGGTTTTTGTCCGAGCGCATGAAAAGGCTTGGCGGCCTCGATCCAGAGGAGCGCCGCCGGCTGGGTGCTGAGCTCAATGAACTCAAGGCCAAGGTTTCAGCCGCCATAGCCGAGCGCAAGGCGGTTCTGTTGCGCCACGCGCTCGAGAAGCGGCTGGCCAGTGAAAGCGTCGACGTCACCCTTTCCGCCCGGCCAGAGTTGCGCGGCACCATTCATCCCGTAAGCCATGTGTGGGAGGAAATTGTGCACATCTGGGGCGATCTCGGCTTTTCAGTCGCCGAAGGGCCGCACATCGAGGACGACTTCTACAATTTCGGCGCGCTCAACATACCTCCCGAACATCCCGCTCGCCAGGAGCACGACACGTTTTATTTCAACGACAAGCCCGATGGCTCGCGAATGCTCCTGCGCACGCACACGAGTCCGGTTCAGATTCGCACCATGCTCTCGACCAAGCCGCCCATTCGCATAATCGCGCCGGGTCGCACCTTTCGCTGTGACAGCGATCAGACCCACACGCCCATGTTCCATCAGATTGAAGGGCTGTTGATCGACGAACAGACCCATCTCGGCCAGCTCAAATGGGTGCTCACCGAATTTTGCAAAGCTTTCTTCGAAATTGAAGACGTGAGGATGCGTTTTCGCGCCTCTCACTTTCCCTTCACCGAGCCCTCCATGGAGGTTGACATCAATTGTTCCTGGGAGGGGGGACAGGTGAAGATCGGGCAGGGCACCTCCTGGCTTGAGATTCTGGGCTCCGGCATGGTCCATCCCTATGTTCTCAGGGCCGGCGGCGTCGATCCCGACCGCTATCAGGGCTGGGCCTTTGGCATGGGGCTCGACCGCATCGCCATGCTCAAATACGGGATCCCGGATCTCCGCGCCTTCTTCGAATCCGATCTGCGCTGGCTTCGTCACTATGGCTTCGGCGCGATTGACGTGCCGACGCTTGCCGGGGGCCTGTCATGAAGTTCACCTTGTCGTGGCTCAAGGAGCACCTCGACACCAATGCGACCTTGAATGAGATTACCGATGCGCTCATCAGCGTGGGCCTGGAGGTCGAAGAGGTGGTCGACCGCACGCGCGAGCTTGCGCCTTTCACGGTGGCGCACGTCACGAGAGCCGAGAGGCACCCCAACGCCGATCGCCTGAGCGTGTGCCTCGTCGAGACGGCCGAGGGTGAGATGCAGGTTGTCTGCGGCGCACCGAATGCGCGCACCGGTCTTATCGGCATCTTCGCGCCTCCCGGCACTTACATTCCCGGAACCGGCATCAATCTCGAGCGCGGGGTGATCAGGGGTGTCGAATCGAACGGCATGCTTCTCTCCGAGCGCGAGCTCAAGATCTCCGACGACCACGAAGGAATCATCGATCTCGACGCCGACTTCCCCGTTGGCAGCCCGGCAGCCGCTGCCTTGGGGCTGGACGATCCCATGATCTATGTGAAGGTCACGCCTAACCGGCCCGACGCCCTGGGCGTGCGCGGCATCGCCCGTGACCTTGCCGCCAAGGGCCTGGGGACTCTCACGCCTCTTTCTATCAAGGAAGTGCCACCTGCCTTTAAATCGCCGATCGCCGTTGAGTTGCGCTTCGATCGTGGTGATACCAAGCCATGTCCTCTGTTCATCGGCCGCTATGTCCGCGGTGTGAGGAATGGGCCTTCGCCGGACTGGTTGAAGCGCCGTCTGACGGCAGTCGGTCTGCGCCCTATTTCC
>DATBMX010000241.1:0-2738 GCA_036554625.1 Aestuariivirgaceae bacterium | reverse complement strand
GCCACTGCGTTCTCGCTTCGCTCAAGCCGTCGACCTACGACAAAGAGTACGCCTCCGGCTCTCGCTCGCTGCGGCCTTGTTACAGGCTTATTTGAGCATCCCCAAAGGAAGTACAAACACCGAGAAAAAGCCCGTTTCCACCCTTCGCTCGTTACGGCCTAGGCGGAACCCATTTTGAGCAGCCCGAATGCAAAACCATCCTCAGAAGCCAACGCCCGGCAAAGAGTACGCCTCAACCTTTCGCTCGCTGCGAGCTTGCCGCAAGCCGGCTACACAATCTGGAATGCAAGAGCTCGGATTATCCTGAATTCCGATCATCTTCGTCAAGCAAATGAGACCGGAATTGCAACTGTCAGCGGATGGCGCCTTCGGCGGATCGGGGCAGGAGCCAGCAGCCCGCGGAGACGATGTCGCGCTGGTTTCCGCTGAGGATGATGCGCTCTCGCACAAGCCCGGCTGCAGCCAGCAGTGATGCTGCTGCGATCCGCGGTGCGTCATCGACAATCAGGGCGTCAAACCGTACACGGCCGAAGAGTGGATCGCTGGCTACCCGCGTCGGCGTGGCGACGACGAGCCGGCGGTTCTGAATGAACGCCTGCCGGTTCGTGTCCTCTTCGGCCGCGAGAAGCTCGCGGATCTTCTTAGTGCCGCCCAGTTTGACGATGTTCTCTTTCAGCTCCTCGAATTCAGGCCGCATGTCCTTTGGAACGGCCGCCTCCGGCACCAGTTCGTCGATGCGCGCCTTGGCGATGTCCAATTCCTTGGTCAGGTCGGCGATCTGAGCGGTGTAATAGGTTTGATACTGGCGAAGGGAATCGACGTTTTTCCCGACGGCCTGCATGCTGAGTCTCCGCAGCAGGGGAAGGCCTTCATATTCTCCCAGCGTGGAGGCGACTTCCTTGATCTTGGCCTGCAGCTCGCTGAGATGAGTCAACAGTCGCCACTCCAGGAGGCGAACTTCGTCAAGGTCCTTCTGCTTCTGCCTCTTGTAGGCCAAGAGCGGAGTCAGCTCTCGAAATCGCTCGTATTTTTTCCGGAGCGATGCCTTATTGGCACGCGCCTTGGCGTAGAATTGATGCATCTGGGCTTCGAATCCCAGTTCGTGCAGGCCGATGCCGGCGGCTTGCGCAGCCAAGGCTAGTTCATACCGGCTGATCCATGTCTTGTAGGTGAGGCCGCCTGCTTTCATCGATCGGGCGACAACGCCGGCCAGTTCGTCGGCCGCGTTATGGTCGGGGCTGAGCATGAGGATACGCTTATTGGCGCGAATCAATTCGATGGCGACGGTGGCAAGCTTTTGCTGTCGCAGCAACGCGTCGTCCTGCCAGATGGCGGTCAGGACGGACGAGGAAGCGGCTGTCGATGGTCCGGCCTCCTCCGGGGCTGTGAGGAGTGAAGCGAGACGTTCAGATGGACCGAGGTGATAGGCGTCCGACTTGGTGATCATCTCCCGTAACCGCCTGACGGACGTGTCCAGCAATCCGGCGTGGTCCGGGACAAGCGTGAGGGAAGGGACGGTCGCTCCCAGAGCGTCGACGACCTGCGTGATGACCGTGCGGCCTGATTGGTTCAATACCAGGCCCTCAGTCGGCTCATTATCGTCCGAGGGCACGATCGACAGGGGCAGATCAACAGGGAAGGCAATTCCGGAAGGGAGGATGAACTCGTACACATGAAGCTCTCCCACCGTCCGAAGCCGCCTCCCGTTTACGCCGGAGACCGGCGCATCCAATCCCTCGTCGGCGATCCGATGGCGCTCGGCTTCCAGGTGCAAAGCCCAGGTCTC
Source organism: Aestuariivirgaceae bacterium (assembly GCA_036554625.1). Classification (GTDB taxonomy): domain Bacteria; phylum Pseudomonadota; class Alphaproteobacteria; order Rhizobiales; family Aestuariivirgaceae; genus DATBLQ01. Next base: position 952 of record DATBMX010000241.1, on the reverse strand, counting down.
GATAAGGTCTCTGACGGTCATGACCCGCTCCATCGCCTTAATTTCTGCGGCAGGGACCGCCATGATACGAGTCCGTCGGCGCGGCTGTCCAGCGTGCGTTCCAGGTCTTCCGGCGACTTTCTGAATTGACTTTTCGAGCCTCGACAAGTATCCTCTTTTCCTTTCCCACAGAAGGAGTTAGCAGTATGAAAGTCATTCTTCAGGAGACCCTCGAGGGGGTCGGCCACTTGGGCGATCTCATCAATGTCGCCGATGGATTTGCCAGGAACTATCTCTTGCCCCGCAAGAAGGCTGTCGAGGCCAATAGCCGGAGCATTAAAGCGTTTGAGCACGCCAAGCGGGTGGCGGCGGAGAAGGCCAAGAAAGAGAAGCTTGAGATTGAAGCCCATGCGAAAAAGATATCGGCTGTCACGCTGACCGTCTTGGCTCAGGTCGGGAAGGACGACAAGATGTTCGGCTCGGTGACGGCCAAGGACATCGCAGAAGGTCTGGCTGCACAGGGTTTCACGGTGGACCGCAGGAAGATTCAGCTGGCGCAGCCGATTAAGGAACTCGGCACCTTTACCGTTCCGATCAAGATGCCGCGAGAAGTGACGGCGGCGGTGGCTGTCCGTGTGGTGAAGAAACAGGAACCAGAAACGGCTTCGGCCTAATCCCGGACTATCGGAGGTTCGATGCGCGACGCGATTGGATCCCTGGAAGCGCTGAAGGCGACGGATGCCGACGTCTATGCCGCCATTGAGGCCGAAGAAACGCGGCAGCATGATAAGCTGCTCCTGATCGCCTCAGAAAATTTCGCCAGTCCCGCCGTGTTGGCCGCCCAGGGCTCCATCATGACGAACAAGTACGCGGAAGGCTACCCCGGCAAACGCTATTACGGTGGATGCCAGCACGCGGACACGGTCGAAGATCTGGCGATTCAGCGATGCAAACAGATCTTCGGGGCCGAGCA
>DATBMX010000197.1:0-5353 GCA_036554625.1 Aestuariivirgaceae bacterium | reverse complement strand
CGATTGCAGTGGCCTGCGGTCTGGCGGGCAGCCGCCCGAGTAAGGAGAGGCTTTCAGTGGTCAATTTCCGTCACTTCGCCGTCTGGATCATCATCGGCCTGCTGCTGTTTGCGCTCTACAACCTGTTCCAGGGGCAGAGCCAGCGGGTGGGGGCTTCCGACATCAGCTATTCCGATTTCATCGGCAAGGTGGAGACGGGAGAGGTGAAAAGCGTCACCATCGCGGGCGAGGTGATCAGCGGTCAGTACAACGACGGGCGCAGCTTCCAGACCTATGCGCCGCAGGACCCCAATCTCATCACGCAGCTGCGCGACAAGGGCGTCGACATAAAGGCGCGCCCGGCGACGGATGAGTCCTTCCTGACGAGCATGCTGGTGTCGTGGTTTCCCATTCTCCTGATGATCGGCGTGTGGGTTTTCTTCATGCGTCAGATGCAGGCCGGCAGCGGCAAGGCCATGGGATTCGGCAAGTCCAAGGCGAAGCTTCTCACCGAACGCCAGGGGCGGGTGACCTTCGAGGACGTCGCCGGCATCGAGGAAGCCAAGGAGGATTTGCAGGAGATCGTCGACTTCCTCAAGGACCCGCACAAGTTTCAGCGCCTGGGCGGAAAGATCCCGAGGGGCGTGCTTCTCGTCGGGCCACCCGGCACCGGCAAGACGCTGCTCGCGCGTGCCATCGCTGGAGAAGCGAATGTGCCCTTCTTCACGATCTCGGGCTCGGATTTCGTCGAGATGTTCGTCGGCGTCGGCGCCTCGCGGGTGCGCGACATGTTCGAGCAGGCGAAGAAGAATGCGCCCTGCATCATCTTCATCGACGAGATCGACGCCGTCGGCCGGCATCGCGGCGCAGGTCTGGGCGGCGGCAATGACGAACGCGAACAGACGCTCAACCAGCTGCTCGTCGAGATGGACGGCTTCGAGGCCAATGAGGGCGTGATCCTTATCGCAGCCACCAACCGGCCGGACGTCCTTGATCCCGCCCTGCTCAGGCCAGGGCGATTCGACAGACAGGTGGTCGTGCCCAATCCGGACATCGTCGGGCGTGAGCAGATTCTCAAGGTGCATATGCGCAACGTGCCGCTGGCTCCCGATGTCGATTCGAAGGTCATTGCCCGCGGTACACCGGGATTCTCAGGGGCCGATCTTGCCAATCTGGTCAACGAGGCGGCATTGCTCGCGGCGCGCCGCAACAAGCGCATGGTGACACAGCACGAGTTCGAAGACGCCAAGGACAAGGTGATGATGGGGGCCGAGCGCAAGTCCATGGCGATGTCGGAGGAGGAAAAGCGGCTTACCGCCTATCACGAGGCGGGCCACGCCATCGTCGCGCTCAACGTGCCGGCGGCCGATCCCGTTCACAAGGCGACGATCATTCCGCGCGGGCGGGCGCTCGGCATGGTGATGCAGCTTCCCGAGGGCGACCGCTATTCGATGAAACTCAAGCAGATGACGTCGCGGCTCGCCATCATGATGGGCGGCCGGGTGGCCGAGGAAATCTTCTTCGGCGCGGAGAACGTCACCTCGGGAGCGCAGTCGGATATCGAGCAAGCGACGAAGCTTGCGCGGGCCATGGTGACGCGCTGGGGCTATTCGAAGGAGCTCGGCACGGTTGCCTATGGCGACAATCAGGAAGAAATATTCCTCGGCCATTCGGTGACGCGAAACCAGAATGTGTCGGAGGCCACGTCGCAGAAGATCGACGCGGAGATCCGCAAGCTCGTCGAGGAGGGCCATGCGCTGGCGACGAGGATCGTCGAGGAGAAGCGTTCGGAGCTGGAAGCGCTGGCCAAGGGGCTGCTCGAGTTCGAGACGCTCACCGGCGAGGAGATCAGAGAGCTGCTCAAGGGCAAACGCCCGAACCGCGACGCCAGCACGCCGCCGAGCAGCTCGGAGCCTTCTTCTTCCGTTCCCGCCACAGGCAAGGCGAGCGGACGCAGGAAGAGTTCATCAGGCGACATGGAGCCTCAGCCCCAGGCCTGAGCCCCTTATGCTCTATTTGAGGCCCCTGGGCCTTCTTTGGGGCAAGGATGCCGATGAGGCGGTCGAAGCCCAGGAGGCCTGCCGCCTGGCCGGCGGGCTTTGCGCTTTCACCCTCATCGAAGTGATCAGCCGCGGAGGCCCAACGATCAAACGCGAGACACACGGCCTCCGCGCCATTGCGGAATCGCGCGACGACAATCTGCAGAATTTGCTCTCCCGTATCACCGTCCCGCGCGAGCCCGTCGCCGGATTGGACCTGTCGCGACCTTCGATCATGGGCATCATCAATGTGACGCCGGACAGTTTTTCCGACGGCGGAGAAGTTTTCGAGACCGCGGAGGCGGTTGCACAGGGTGCGCGGTTTGCCGAGGAAGGGGCCAGCGTCATCGATGTCGGCGGAGAATCGACGCGACCGGGATCGGAAGGCATTGCCGAGGCTGTGGAAAGGGAACGCATAGTTCCGGTCGTGCGGGCCCTTGCTGCGGCGGGACACAGGGTCTCGATCGACACGCGCAAGGCCTCGATCATGAGGGATGCCGTGAAGGCGGGAGCCCAAATGATCAACGATGTTTCAGCGCTTCGATTCGATGGCATGAGCCTCAAGACCGCCGCCGCGCTCGGCCGTCCCGTGTGCCTCATGCATGCGCGGGGGGACCCCAAGACCATGCAGGAGAATCCCTCCTATGAGGATGTGGCGCTCGATGTGTTCGACGAGCTCGAAGGGCTGATCGCGCGGGCGGAGGCGGCAGGCGTGAAGCGGAGTCTCATTCTCGCCGATCCCGGCATCGGGTTCGGCAAGAGCTTTCGCCACAATCTCGATCTTCTCAAGAGATTGAGCCTGCTGCATGGACTCGGCGTGCCAATCGTCATGGGCGCCTCGCGCAAGGGATTCATCGGCGCGCTGACGGGCGAGTCGGCGGGAAGGAAGAGGGCGGCGGGATCGATCGGCATCGCTCTTGCGGCAGCGGCACAAGGCGCGCAGCTGTTGCGCGTGCATGACGTCAAGGCTACAGCGCAGGCGCTCAAGCTCTGGCGCGCTTCTTGCGAGCCCGAGACATCGGGGCTTTGACCGAGGCAGGGCTTGGCCTATCGTGAGAGGCGGGACAGGGAGAGTATGGTTAACCAAGCGAGTGTCTGACCATGGCGGGTGAGCTTTTCGGAACCGATGGCGTGCGCGGCCAGGCCAACAGCTGGCCCATGGATACCGAAACCGTGCTGAAAGTCGGCATGGCTGCGGGCAGCATCTTCGGCGCCTCGGGGCGGCACAGCCGCGTTGTGATCGGCAAGGACACGCGGCTGTCGGGTTACATGATCGAGCAGGCGCTGTCGGCGGGTTTCCTGGCAGTGGGCATGGACGTGTTCTTCTTCGGGCCGCTGCCGACGCCGGCGGTCGCCATGCTGACGCGGTCGCTGCGCGCCGATCTCGGGGTTATGATTTCGGCTTCGCACAATCCCTTCGCCGACAATGGCATCAAGATCTTCGGTCCCGATGGCTACAAGCTGTCGGATGAGCAGGAAGGCGAGATCGCCCGCCTCGTGCAATCGGGCGCAAAGCGGGCGCTGGTCACACCCGAACGCGTCGGACGGGCGAAGAGAATCGAGGACGCGCAGGCGCGCTACATCGAATTCGCCAAGCGGACCTTTCCCAAGGACCTGCGCCTCGAAGGGCTTCGCATCGTGGTCGACTGCGCCAATGGTGCGGCCTATCGCGTGGCGCCCGACGCCCTGTGGGAACTCGGGGCGGAGGTGATCGTCATCGGCAACGAGCCGAATGGATTCAACATCAACGAAAAATGCGGTTCGACCCATCCGGAGCGCGTCTGCGAGAAGGTGAAAGAGATGCGCGCCGACATTGGGATCGCGCTCGACGGAGATGCCGACCGCTGCATCATCGTGGATGAGAAAGGCGCGATTATCGACGGCGACCAGGTGATGGCGCTGGTGGCCAAGACCTGGTCGGAAGCGGGCAGACTCTCGGGCAACGGCGTTGTCGCCACGGTGATGTCCAACCTCGGGTTCGAGCGCTTCCTGCGCGAGCGCCAGATCAAGCTGCACCGCACCAAGGTGGGAGACCGTTACGTCGTGGAGCAGATGCGCATTCACGGGTTCAATGTCGGGGGAGAGAAGTCCGGCCACATCGTCCTGTCGGATTTCTGCACGACGGGCGATGGCCTCATTGCAGCGCTGCAGGTGCTCGCCGCCGTCAAGGCATCCAACAAGTCGGTAAGCCAGATCTGCAGGCTTTTCACGCCCTTGCCGCAGATCATGAAGAACGTGCGCTTCAAGTCCGGCCAGCCGCTCGAACTGCCGCAGGTCAAGACGGTCATCAGCGCCATGGAGCAGAAGCTGGGCAGCAAGGGACGGCTGGTCATCCGGCCCTCGGGCACCGAACCGCTCATCCGGGTCATGGCGGAGGGCGAAGATGAGCAGATGGTCCGCTCGGCCGTCGATGAAATCTGCTCTGCCCTGGAGGCAGCGGCCTGAGGCCGAAGGCCCTGATTCAAATCGGGACAGCGGGCGTCAAGGCGTTCAGAGGTTGCTAACCACGCGCCGCAAACTTTCCCGAACATGCCCTATTTGCGTCTGTGTTCAGCCTCACCATATAGGTATGGTGTCGGGAGAAATGGTTCGCTTGGTGGAGCGTGCAATGACGAGGCTAAGGGCAAGCTTTTCCGCCATAATGTTCGTGGCAGCCGGCTTCGGCCTGATCGGGGGAGCGGCGATCGCCGCTGACACGGAGCCCGTGATCGTTCCCGAGAATACCGACGGCTCGTTTTACGTCCGCGGCGACATCGGCTGGTCGTTCCTCGAATGGGACGGCGGGGAAGATGACGATGCGCTGACGCTGGGCGGCGGCGCCGGCGTTCTTTGGAACGACGTGCTGCGCAGCGACGTTCGCCTCGACTGGTCCGGCAATTACGACACGACGATCTCCGATTTCGATTCGACGACCCTTCTCGGCAATGCCTATATCGATATTCCCTTGGACCTCACCTTTACGCCCTATGTCGGCGTTGGCGCAGGCTGGGGATGGATCGACGGCGACGGTGGAGACGACAGCGGCTTCACCTACAGCCTCATGGGCGGGGCCACATTCAACATCACCGACAATCTGGCGCTCGATGCCGGCTATCGCTTCCGCGACATCATTCTCGACGGGCCGGACTTCACCGATCACTCCATCTCGGCAGGAGCGCTGTTCAAGTTCTGAACGCTGCAATCGCGCATGCGTTTGACAGGCGGCGGTGAAGCAATTCACCGCCGCCTTCACTTCTGCCCCCCCCAACGAAACTTGCCAGCTTCCCCAGCGGCGTTTATAAGCGCTGCCGGGCTAACCCTCCCCAACGAGGGGCGTCCATCTGGAAGGATGGTTC
>DATBMX010000082.1:0-10008 GCA_036554625.1 Aestuariivirgaceae bacterium | reverse complement strand
CTCAACTGTTCGGGCCATTCGCCGAGCCTGTCACGCGCGAGCAGGATCTGGCCCGCGATCTCGCCGGCGTCAAGATTGCGCACCAGGCGCTGGGTTCCGGTGTGGCAGAAACTGCAGGTCAGCGTGCAGCCAACTTGCGTCGAGATGCACAGGGTGCCGCGATCCTCCTCAGGTATGTAGACCGTCTCGATCTCGTGACGGCGGCCTTTTGCATCGGCCGGCAGGCGCAGGAGCCATTTGCGCGTGCCATCGCGCGAAATCTGCTCCGTGACGATCTCCAGACGGTCAATGGCGAAGCAGCCGGCAAGGCGCGAACGAAACTCCTTGCCGAGATCGCTCATGGGAGCGAACGTCGTCAGGCCGCGATTGTAAATCCAGCGCCACAGCTGGCTCGCGCGCATGCGGCGCTGCCCTTCGGGCACGCCAACGTCCGCCATGGCCGCGGCCATTTCCGGTCGCGACAATCCAATCAAAGAGCGGCGGCCTGCCGTGACTTGTCCGGTTTGTTCCATTCCGTTTCAGGACTGCATTCGCGGCGCTGAAGGGGGCGCCTCATCATTCCTCTTTGCAAGTTTCGTCGATCTTGGCGACTGCGGCCGATACGCCTTCCAGGGAATAATTGTCCTTGGTCGCAGTTCCACGCCAGGAGGTTCCCTTCAAATCCATCCTGGAGCCTTTCTTCAAGGCTTCGACAATCTCGCGATCCTTTGCAGCGCTGTCGGCCCAGGCACCGTCGCCCGAGGTGAACAGCTCGAATGTACGATCGCCAATCGTAAGCTCGGCGGTGCTTTCCTTGCGAAAGGGATAGCCGATGATGGTCGAAATCTCGTTCTTCACGCCCTGCTTCGGAAAATGGGAGATAAGAAAAAACACGGGATCGCGGTTGAGCCCAGTCGGTTCGCTCGATTTCGGAATGGAGACGGCATAGCAAACCTTGCCTTGGCCGGCGGTGTAGGTGTAGGCAGCCCAGTCGCCGAACTCACCCAAAAGTGCCGGCTCCTGTGCTGCAACCGGTAGCGAAGAGTAGATAGGATAAAGAAGGCAAAGCAGAGCCAATGGTCGACGCATTACTTCAGATTTCCCCAAACTCGTGCGGTGCGCCCTGTGAGGCGATAGACCCATGCCAGATCATATAAGCTGTTGCAAGCACGGGCAAACCAGCCATTTGCCTGGCTAGAATAGGGCAGTCGGCCGCGATGAGAAGCATGAAAGCACTGCTGTGCAAGACATTGGGGCCGCCCGAGGCCCTGACCATCGAAACCGTCGATGGGCCGACGGCGGGGCCAGGCGAGGTCGTGATCCGGGTCAGCGCCGTGGGGCTGAATTTTTTCGACACGCTCATCATTGCCGGCAAGTATCAATATAGACCGGAGCTTCCCTTTTCCCCTGGTGCGGAAGCCTCAGGCAAAGTCGTTCAGGTGGGTGCAGGCGTAACCCGCCTTTCCGTCGGGGAGCGCGTCATGGCGCTCACGGGCTGGGGCGCCTTGCGGGAAGAGGTGGCAGTGAAGGCCGAGAAGTGCGTGGCGCTTCCCGACGAGGTCGGCGATGAGGCGGCGGCGGTTCTGCAAGTCACCTATGGAACAGCCTATCACGCTCTCAAGGAGCGGGGTTCGCTCACAGCAAGAGAGACGCTGGTCGTTCTTGGCGCAGCGGGCGGGACGGGACAAGCGGCGGTCGAGATCGGGCGGACGCTCGGCGCCATCGTTGTCGCGGTCGCCTCGAGCGATGACAAGTGCGCGTTTTGCCAAGCGCTCGGCGCGCACGCAACGATCAACAGCACGAAGGAAGACGTCAAAGCCCGTATACGCGAGGTGACGGACGGCCGGGGAGCGGACGTGATCTTCGATCCGGTGGGAGGCGATCTCACCGAGCAAGCATTCCGCTCGATCGCCTGGGGCGGACGCCATCTCGTCGTGGGATTCGCGGCGGGTGAAATCCCGCGGCTGCCGCTCAATCTGCCGCTGCTCAAAGGGGCAAGCGCCGTCGGCGTGTTCTGGGGTCATCATGCGGAACGAGAGCCGGAGCGCCACAGGGCCGACATGGAGCAGCTTCTGGAGCTGTTGCGGCAAGGTCGCGTCAGGCCCCATATCGATCATCGCTACCGGCTGGAGGAGGCCAACCTTGCGCTTAGATCGCTCGCCGAACGGCGCGTGAAAGGCAAAGCGGTGATCGTCCTTGCCTAGGCCGGCGTAGCGCCGCGGCGAAGCCGCTCAACCGTCTCGCGCGCCCTGTCGAGATGTTCCTGGGTCATGTGATTGCGGATCATGGTGAAGGCGGTCACCAACACGGCGAAATCATCCGTGAAGCCAAGAGCCAGAACCATGTCGGGAATGACGTCGAAGGGCAGGATGAAATAGGCAAGAGCGCCCAGAAGCGTCGCGCGAACCTTGAAAGGCGTCGCCGGATCCATGGCGCAATAGTAGGCTGCCACGATCTTGTCGGCAAAAGGCAGGTGGCTCAAGCTACGGGTGAGCTTCGGCCAAAAGCCTTCCCTAACGATTCGTTCGTCTTTCTCAATCCGCGAAGAGCCGGACCCATAGTGCTCAGCCATGGCTTGCCTCCATCCTTTCCTCAAGATGGGAAAGGCCGGATGCCCGGTCAAGGTCAGCGGGACGCCAAATATACCGCCAAGAGAATGACGATAATCGCCAGAAATTGCGCCACGACCCGCATTCGCATGAGCTTTTGAGATGTGTTGGCGGCACCTCCGCGCAGCATGTTCCAAAGCCCGAGCAGAAGGACCAAGAACACGATGCCGATCGACAGGGGAACGAGATAATCAACGAGGGTCATGGCAGGCTGCCTCGCGTGGGTTATTCAGGAAATGGCGTCGGCAAGCAAGCGCCTTGCCACGATCTGCGCCTGAATCTCGGCGGCGCCCTCGAAAATATTAAGGATTCGGGCATCGCACAGCACGCGCGAAATTTGGAATTCGAGAGCGAAGCCATTGCCGCCGTGAATCTGCACTGCATTGTCGGCCGCTGTCCAAGCGACGCGAGCGGCCAATAGCTTCGCCATGCCGGCTTCGAGATCGCTGCGATGACCCTGGTCCTTGCGATGGGCGGCCGTATAGGTGAGCTGCCGGGCACATAGAATTTCCGCAGCCATATGCACGAGCTTGTTGGCGACACGGGGAAAAGCAATGAGCGGCTTGCCGAATTGCATGCGCTCGCGTGCATAGGCCAACGCAAGCTCAAAGGCGTTCTGGGCCAAGCCGACGGCGCGCGCCGCCGTTTGTATGCGCGCGGATTCAAAGGTCTGCATGAGCTGGCGAAAGCCCTGTCCCTCCACGCCGCCGAGCAGCGCCTGCTCGGGGACAAGGAAATTCTCGAAGCGGATCTCATACTCCTTCATGCCGCGGTAGCCGAGAACCTCGATCTCGCTGCCGCTCATGCCCTGGGCGGGAAAGGGCTCGGCATCGGTGCCGCGAGGCTTGCCGGCGATGAAGACGGAGAGACCGCGATGATCCGATGTCGCAGGGTCGGTGCGGGCCATGATGGTCATGAGGTCGGCGCGCGCCGCATGGGTGATCCAAGTCTTGTTGCCGGTGATCAGATAACCGCCCGGGCAGCGTTCGGCCCTTGTCCTAAGGCTTGCGAGATCGGAGCCCGAGTCGGGCTCGGTGAAAACGGCGCAAGGAATGGTCTTGCCAGATGCGATGCCGGGCAGCCATTTGTCTTTCTGTTGCGCCGTACCGCCGGTGAGGATGAGCTCAGAGGCAATCTCCGCCCTTGTGCCAAGCGACCCCACGGCAATCCAGCCGCGCGAAAGCTCCTCGGAAACAACGCACATGGCAAGCTTGCCCAGTCCAAGGCCACCGAATTCTTCGGGGAGCGTCAGAGCAAAGACGCCAAGCTCCGATAGGTCCTGCAAGAGTTCGAGCGGCACATAGTCATTGCGCAGGTGCCAGCCATGGGCATGGGGTGCGACCCTGGAATCGGTGAAGCGGCGAATTTCGGCCCGCATCCGTTCAAGGGTTTCATCAAGTCCGCCATCGCCAAGGCCCGGGCTGTTTCCCCGCTCGCACATGATCTCGACGATTCGAGAGCGAAGCTCAGGAGAGGCGTTGCTGCGGAAAAAGGACAGCGCCTCGCCAGCCAGCGCCTCGAGATCGCCGCCCGAGCACGATAGATCGGCGGGTCTCACGAACTCTGCCTGATTCATGGGGATTCCGCCGGCAATCTGGTCGAGATATTCGGCGAAGGCTGCCTGAATCAACAGGGACTCGATCTCTCCCATGCGCTCGGTGTCCGCAAGCTCCTGCGCATAAGAGGCAAGGCCTTTGAGCGCGGCGACGTAGGTGGCAAGCCAGGCGAGACCATGAGTCCGGTGCTGCTCGCGTTCGAGGCGCTGACTGGAAATGCGGCCGTTCTCGCTGACGCGCGCGATGATGCGGTCCAGGGCGGCAGCATAAAACCGCTCGGCTGCGGCAGCGGCCGCCGCCGCCTGGCCAAGCAGATTCTTCGTACTCACGCGCCTGAAATCTCGAGAACGTCCTCGAGGGTCTTGAGGCCCGGCCGCGGGCTGCCCACAAGAACGGCCATGTTGCCCGGGCGATGCTCGTTCTTCCACATTTTCATGTGGGCCTTGGGTATGTCGAGCCAGGAATAGACCTCCGACATGCACGGGTCGATGCGGCGGGCGAGAACCAGGCGATTGGCATTGGACGCCTGCATGAGATTGGCAAAATGCGAGCCTTGTACGCGTTTCTGATGCATCCACAAATAGCGCGCGTCCATGGTGAGATTATAGCCGCTCGTGCCGGCACAGATCACGACCATGCCGCCGCGGCGGACGACGAACACGGATACGGGAAAGGTCTGCTCACCCGGATGTTCGAAGACCACATCGACATTGTTGCCCTTGCCAGTAAAGCTCCAAATGGCCTTGCCGAATTCGCGAACATTGCTCAACCAGCGGGCGTAGTCCTCGCTGCCGACCTTGGGCATCTGACCCCAGCATTGATAGGCGGTGCGGTTGATGATTCCTTTGGCGCCCAACTGGAGAACGAAGTCGCGTTTCTCGTCATCGGAGATGACTCCGATGGCATTGGCTCCGGCGGTCGCAATCAACTGGACGGCCATGGAGCCCAAGCCTCCGGACGCGCCCCACACGAGCACGTTCTGGCCGGGCTTCAAGGTGTGCGGCCGATGGCCGAAGAGCATGCGATAGGCAGTGGCGAGGGTGAGGGTGTAGCACGCCGATTCCTCCCAGGTGAGATGGCGGGGGCGGGGCAGAAGCTGGCGGGCCTGCACTCGGCAAAACTGGGCGAATGAGCCGTCAGGCGTCTCGTAACCCCATATTCGCTGGGACGGGGAGAACATCGGATCGCCGCCATTGCATTCTTCATCATCGCCATCGTCCTGATTGCAATGAATGACGACTTCGTCGCCCGGCTTCCAGCGCTTCACCTTGGCGCCAACGGCCCAGACGATGCCCGAGGCGTCGGAACCTGCGATATGGAAGGGATTCTTGTGACCGTCTATCGGGGAAACAGGCTTACCCAGCGCCGCCCAGACACCGTTGTAGTTCACGCCCGCCGCCATGACCAAGACCAGAACCTCATCGTCGGCGATAGCCCAGGTCGGCACGATCTCGATCTGCATGGCCGTGGCCGGAGGGCCGTGGCGGCTCTGGCGAATGGCCCAGGCATACATTTTTTCAGGCACGTGGCCCAAAGGGGGAATTTCGCCAAGCTCGTACAGATCCTTACGGATTTCGCGGGCGGCGGGGCTCGCCGCGACATGTGCCCTCGCCGTCGTGGCCATAGGCTCCTCCTGAGACTGCCGAGCGAAAGAATATTGTGCACTGCAACAAATGTCGAGAGGTAGAAGCGGTGCGTTAACAAATCCTCAACCGCAGGCCGCCTAGAGTAAAAAGGGGCCTATGAAAGGCATCGGACCTGCCTTGTCGACGGTGCAATGATGAACAAGATCTTCGATCAGCTGCATCTGTGGTTCAGTCTCGATTCCGAGCCCTTCCTGCTCACCTCCATGATGTGCATGTTCGGCGCCTATATGATCCGCCAGATCGTCAAGAACGTCGCCGTCGCGGTTTTTTTCTACCCGGTGCTGCTCACGAGCTCGATTGCCGCAATCGGAATTGGCACGGAGCATGGGCTCATTGGACATTGGCAAAGCAGCATCATGCATCTTCTGGCGGCCATCACCGTGGGCATGTGCACTTCGACCATCGTCCTTCTCAGCATCATCGCGGTCTACAACCGAAACGCCTCGTGATTTCGACTGGCTGTTGCGACGCAGCATAAGCCGTGCTTCGATAAGCCTTGGGCAATCTGACACGTGCGACATTGAAGAACGTTAGGCAGCCGCCGTGGATCTTCCGCACGTATGCGGGCTATTCGACGGCAGAAGAAAGCAACAGGCTCTTTCGCAACAATCTGGCGAAGGGCCAAACCGGCCTGTCCATCGCCTTCGATCTTCCGACCCAGACCGGCTATGACTGCGATCACCCCGCCGCGCGCGGCGAGGTTGGAAAGGTGGGCGTTCCCATCTCTCACATCGGGGACATGCGGGCGCTTATGAGCGGCATCGCGCTCAGCGACATGAACACCTCGATGACCATCAATGCGACGGCTCCGTGGCTGCTCGCGCTCTATGCGGCCGTCGCAGACGAACAGGGCGTGGCGCGCGGCCAGCTCAAGGGCACGACACAAAACGACATCATCAAGGAATATCTGTCACGAGGAACCTATATCTTTCCGCCGGCCCAGTCGCTCAAGCTCACCGCGGATGTGATTGCCTTCTGTGCTCGCGAAATGCCCAAGTGGAATCCGGTGAACGTGTGTTCCTATCACCTGCAGGAAGCGGGAGCCACGCATGTCGAGGAAATTGCCTTTACGCTCGCCGCGGCAATCGCAATTCTGGATGCGGTGCGGGGAGAAGGCGCCGTCAGCGACGCCGAGTTTCCAGGGGTCGTGTCGCGCATCAGCTTCTTCGTGAATGCAGGCATGAAGTTCATTACCGAGATCTGCAAAATGCAGGCCTTTGCCGACCTGTGGGATGAGATCTGCCGGGAGCGGTACGGCGTTCAGGATGCCGAGAAGCGCCGGTTCCGCTATGGCGTGCAGGTGAACTCGCTGGGGCTTACGGAACAACAGCCGGAGAACAATGCCCATCGCATCCTCATCGAAATGCTCGGCGTCGTTCTGTCGAAAAACAATCGAGCGCGCGCCATTCAGCTCCCCGCCTGGAACGAGGCGCTGGGGCTGCCGCGGCCGTGGGATCAGCAATGGTCGCTGAGAATGCAGCAGATCCTCGCGTTCGAGACGGACATTCTCGATTATGACGATATCTTCGCAGGCTCGCACGAAATCGGCCGCCGGACCGAGGAGCTGAAGCGGGCTGCGCGAGACGAGCTTGGCGTCGTCGTCAACATGGGCGGCGCCATCCCTGCCGTCGAGTCCGGCCATATGAAGCAGAGGCTCGTGCAATCCAATTCCGCCCGTCTCAAGGCCATCGAGAATGGAGAAGCGATCATCGTCGGAGTTAACGCCTATCAGGAGAGCGAAACATCCGAACTCAGCGTCGAGCAAGCCTTCGTCAGCGTGAAGGACGATGTCGAATATTCCCAGTGCGAGAAGCTCAAGGCGTGGCGCAGGAAACGCAACGCAGCCTTTGTGAGGGAGTCGCTCGAAAGGCTGAAACAGACCGTGCGGCTTGGCGGAAATGTCATGGGCCCTTCCATCGACTGCGCCAAGGCAGGCGTGACGACGGGCGAGTGGGGGCAAGCCTTGCGGGAGGTTCTCAACGATTATCGCGCGCCGACCGGCGTCATCGTTCTCGCGAATTCTCGCAGCGAGTCCGAGGCTCTAGCCCTGCGACAGCGGGCCGAGCGCCTTAGCGAGAGGCTCGGCACAGATGTCCGGCTGATGATCGGCAAGCCGGGGCTCGACGGCCATTCCAATGGCGCGGAGCAGATCGCCTTGCGGGCGATGCAATGCGGCATGGAGGTGCGATATGACGGCATCCGCCTGACGCCCGCCCAGATCGTCGACAGCGCGCGGGCGTTGAGGCCCCATGTGCTCGGGCTGTCTATCCTGTCGGGGTCGCATGTGCCTCTCGTCCGCGAGGTGATGGCGGGCCTCAGGAAGGAAGACCTCGACATTCCAGTGGTTGTGGGCGGCATCATCCCGCCCGAGGATGTTCATATTCTCAAGCAATTGGGGGTGCGGCGCGTCTATACGCCCAAGGACTTCCAGCTCAACCGCATCATTGCAGAATTGCTCGACGAGGTCGAAAGCGGCCTCGGTGACGGCGCCGCCTAGGTTTCAGAATCCCAGTTCGCGGCGAATCTCCCCGGCGGCTACGCCCGCTTCTCGCAGAGCGCGCAAGGAGGGGTCGCACAGGGATTTCGCCAGCTTGCGCCCGGCGCCATCGGTGATGAGGCGGTGGTGATGATAGAGAGGCGCCGGAAACTCGAGGAGTGCCTGCAGCAATCGATGGACGTGGGTCGCGGCGAACAGATCCATGCCGCGTGTCACATGGGTGACGGACTGTAGAGCATCGTCCACCACGACAGAGAGATGGTAGCTCGTGCCGATGTCCTTGCGGATCAGAACGACGTCTCCCCAGGGGCGAGGATCGGCGATGATGTCCCTGCCGCTCGAGATCTCGCGAAAGGAGAGGGGCGAGGCGAGTCGGGCGAGCGCCTGCCCCATGTCGATGCGCAGATGATAAGGCGCGCCAGATGCAATGCGCCGTTGCCTTTCCGATCGAGACAGGGCACGGCAGGTTCCGGGGTAAAGTGGATTGCCCTCGGGATCGAACGCCGCTGCAGAAGCCATGACGTCGCGGCGAGAGCAGAAGCAGGGATAGAGCACGCCGATTTGGAGTAGACGGTCTCGCGCGGCGCGATAATCGTCCATATGCTCGCTTTGAAAGCGGACCGGTTCGACCCAGCGCAGCCCGAGCCAGGACAGATCGGCAAAAATCTGAGCAGCAAATTGCGGGCGGCAGCGGCCATGATCAATGTCTTCAATGCGCAGGAGAAAGATGCCGCCCGCATGGGCCGCGGCCTCAGCCGTGAAGAGCGCCGAATAGGCATGACCCAAATGAAGCTCGCCATTGGGGCTCGGGGCAAAGCGATAGACCGGAACGGGCATGAAGGCTAGAAGCCACAGATCGGGCAAAAGGCAAGCCTCATGAGCATCATCAGAGACCGTGCCGACCTGGCTCATGCAATCGCGCAACTCGCCGCGCGGGAGCCGCGCTTCGCCAGGCTGGCGCGAAGCGGGCTGCCGCCGCTGCGGCGGTCGCCGCAAGGCTTCGCCACTCTCGCCGAGATCGTTGTGGCGCAGTCGATCTCGCGCAGGGCCGCGGAAGCAATCCTTGCGCGCATGCGCCGCGCCATCGTGCCTCTCGACGAACATGAGATCACCCGATTCGATGTGCACCGGCTGCGCCAACTTGGCTTGACCTTCGCAAAGGCGCGATCCATCCAGGCGATCGCCCAGGAAACGGCGGCGCGCCGGTTCTGCTTCACAAGTCTCGGCAAACTTAAGGATGAGGAGGTGTTGTCGCGGCTGACAGGTCTTCCCGGCATAGGAGCGTGGAGCGCCAATGTTTATCTGTTGACGGCGCTCGGGCGGAGCGATGCTCTGCCGGCAGGCGATATTGCGCTCCAATCGGCGGCGCAGTCGCTTTTTGAGCTTGATGTGCGGCCCAATGGCCGGGCAATGCAGGAGATGGCGGAAGCGTGGCGGCCGTGGCGATCCGTCGCTGCGCGGCTCTTGTGGATGCATTACCGCAATGTCAAGGCGGCGCGCGCTTAACCACATGCTGCCTGCTGCCCCTTCACAGCATCGTTACGCAAGATATAGTAGGCTCAAGGCAAGACGAACGAAGGTTTATAAGAGGTTTTAGAAAGGCGTGTATCAAGCCCCCGTCGCAGTCGAAAATTGCCCGGCGCTGGTGCTCAATGCCGACTACCGGCCGCTATCCTATTATCCGCTGTCGCTGTGGTCGTGGCAGGATGCGATCAAGGCGG
>DATBMX010000008.1:0-3365 GCA_036554625.1 Aestuariivirgaceae bacterium | reverse complement strand
GAGGGTTCTATGCCCGAACTTCCAATCACCATCGCTTGCGGCAATTACGATCGCGTACAGGCGATCAAGGACGGCCGCGTCAAGGTCGAAGGCTGTGCGGTCAACTTCCTGCCGCTGTACCCGGAAGAGATTTTCCACCGCGTGTTCAAATTCCAGGAGTTCGACATCGCCGAGATTTCCGGCTCGAGCTTCATCCGCACCGTGGCGGCCGGTGCGTCGGAATACATTGGCATCCCGGCGTTCGTGTCGCGGCTGTTCCGCCATTCCGGCATTTACATCCGCAATGGCTCGGGCATCGAGAGGCCTGAAGATTTGCGGGGCAAGCGGATCGGCCTGCCCGAGTATCAGATCACGGCGGTGGTCTGGATGCGCGGCATGCTGCAGCACGAATACGGCGTCCACCCGACCGAGATCCATTGGCGCAGCGGCGGCCAGGAGGAGGCGGGACGCGACGAGCGCACGCCGCTAAAACCGATCGCCGGCCTCGATCTTGCGCCGATCGGCCGCGACCAGACGCTGGTCGGGATGCTGCGTGATGGCGACCTCGACGCGCTGTTCACGGCGCGGGCGCCATCGTCGTTCCTGCTCGGCGAGCCGCACATCTCGCGTCTGTTTCCCGACACGCGCGCCGCAGAGCGAGCCTATTACGAGAAGGCCCGCATGTTTCCCATCATGCATCTCATCGGCATCCGCAAGGAGCTGGTGCAGAAGTATCCCTGGCTGCCGTCGAGCGTCTACAAGGCGTTCTGCGAAGCCAAGACGCTGGCCATGATCGACCTGCTCGACGTCAACGCATTGATGGTGACGCTGCCCTGGCTCATTCCGGAAACCGAGGCGACGATAGCCACGATGGGCAAGGATTTCTGGGCCTACGGCATCCATGAAAACATGCGCGAGATCGAGGCGCTCAGCCGATACGCCCACGAGCAGGGCCTGATCGATCGCAGGATCGGCGTCGAGGAATTGTTTCATCCATCGATGTTCGAGATTTCGAGAGTGTGAGTGCGTTCGTAGCAACCATTAGAGAGGGGCGGTGTCTTACTTCCGGCTCGACATGCCGTAAGCCTATCGCCCCCATGCGGAGTGGTTGCGCATATCGCGCGCAAATCCGTCCGTGGCGCGGTTGGGTTTTCAAGGCATGCGGAAATCTACGGTGATGATGGAGGATGAGCAAAGCGCAGAGCCCCTCCATGAAACTACCGACGCCGACGAACATCGTTCGCCGACGTCGGCGCATCACCGTGAGTTTCCGGCCGGCTATTCCTCGGCGGGTTGCTCCCCAGCAGAGCCCGCTTCCGCTTCGCCGGCACGGCAATATTACATCCTTCAGCTACCCCGGCATATGCTGGACATGTCTCACCTATGGGGTGCAGTCCATTGGGCGGGCCCGGATTGACCTCACGGGGCTGCAAACACCGATGGCGATCGCGAGCTCACCCACGGGGTTGCGCGCGCCACAACGGTGTTGGCGAAGATGAGCAGCTTTCTTGCGCACGCGATGCGTGCCACCTTGTGCGGCTTTTCCTTTGCGGTCAGTCGGCGATAGAGCGCTCCGAGCAGCGGATTCCAATAGTAGACGGCAGGGAGAGCCGCGTTGTAGAGGCTCCGGCGCAGGCGAGCGCGGCCGCCGGCGATGTGGCGTACCCCAACATACGCACCGCTGTCGTCATCGTACGGCGCAAGCCCGACGAGCGCGGCAGCTTGCTCGCGCGTGACGCGGCCGATCTCGGGCATGCGTACCAGGATCGCGACGGCGGTCTTAAGACCAATCCCGTCAACGCTTTGGATCAGATCGAGCCGTTCGCCGAGATCTGCATGTTGGCGAATATCCGCCACCAGTTGCTTGAGCTTGGCACGCAAAAGCTTGTTAAATCGGGCGATTTCCTCGCTCCAGAACTGTCGCGGACCCGGCTCGCGATGGCTTTCGCGGTAGGTCTTGAAGCAGGCCACCTGATCGGTGAGTTGCTCGATCAAAGTGAACCGCTCGGCCAGCGGCGCCAAGCGCGGATCGGGCGGAGCATGGATTTTCTTGGCTGCTGCGGTACAGGCCGCGATCAGCGCCGAATCGATTTTGTCGTTCTTCGCCCGTTGCAGAATGAACAGGGCGTAGGCGCGCACCTGTCCAGGTTGGAACACGATGACTTCAAAGCCGTCGCGCCGCAGTTGTGTGACGACCTCCTGCTCGTAACCGCCACTCGCTTCAATGCCAACCCGAGCCACCCGGCAGTGTTTGAGCCAGGCTGATAACGCCCGGTGACCATCCGGAGTGTTGTCGACCTGTAGCTGTTGCGGCGATCCATCGAGCGCTACGTCAAGCTTGCGTTTGCCGGTATCAATGCCGGCACAGACCATGCTATGCATGCTCATCTTCGAAGACCCTTCCTTGCGATGCGAACCAAGAGTTCCGTCAACCATTCGGGTCCGATGAAGAGCCGACCGCGATCTTGCTACGAACAGCCCTCGAGGCTGAGGATGGGCACGATCCGACGATCGGCGGCCCGGCCTGGGCCGTCACCCGGGCCGGGCCGTTCCTCACGGAACGCTCAATCCTAACAGATCGCGCTAATACAAGGATGGGCTGAGCTCTTGCGAAGCCCATCACGTTCTGACCGCTTGCGTTGATGGGCTTCGCTTCGCTCAGCCCATCCTACCTCTCTCAACGAGTGAGCACGACGTTGAGGATCGCCGTGTTGCCGGCTTTGGTGGCAGCAAAAGCGTCTTGCAGCGCGCCTTTCAGCTGGTCGCGGTTCTCGACCCGTTGGCCAGGGAAGCCGAAATGGCTGCCGAGATTTTCGTAGTCGGGGCCTTCGATCGTCACCCCGTAGTGCAGTTGCGTGCTGGCCGAGGCGCCTCCGGGGTAGTGGTGCACGTGCCCCTTTCGCATCGCCTCGTAGCTCTGGTTGTTGAGGATCACGATCGCGACCGGTAGCTCGTGCCGCTTCGAAGCACCGAGTGCTTGGATGATGGGATTGTAGAGGAATGAGCCGTCACCGACGAGCAGCGCCACCGGCCGTTTCCGCGTCGCTAGCTTGATGCCGAGCGCGGTGCCGATCCCTTGGCCCAGCGCTCCCGTGCTGCGGAAGAAGCTTTGCGGCCTGGTCTGCGGAAGATGCTGGCGCAGCATCGGCGAATGAGTGATCGTCTCGTCCACGTAGATTGTGTCCGCCGGCATCACGTCTCCGAGCGCGGCCAAAAGCGACAGCGGATCGATGCCGCTTCCGTTCTGCGCCTGATCCCGCTCCGCACGCAAGCCCGCGACGTAATTGACATGCTCACGGGTCCAGCGCTGCCGCCGCGCATCGATCTTGCCGGACGATTGCTTGGCGGGTTTCGCTGCTGCCCTCAGCAGCTCGAGCGATTCCGCG
>DATBMX010000007.1:0-8503 GCA_036554625.1 Aestuariivirgaceae bacterium | reverse complement strand
CCACCACCACCGATCCGGCTGCCTCAGGCACGGCGACCACCACCGATCCTGCGGCGACGGGTACGGCGACCACGACCACCACTGATCCCGCCGCCACCGGAACGACGGCTGCGACCGACCCGGCAGCGCCAGCAGATCAGCCGGCACAGGAACAGGCCCTAGCGGTGCCGGATTCCGTCATGGCGTCGAACCTTATTGGCGCGAACATCTATTCGTCGAACAATGAGAACATCGCGGAAATCAAAGACGTCGTGCTGTCAGAGCCGGATGGCCAGGCAACCCATGTGATCGTTGACGCCGGCGACAATGACGTGGCGGTTGACCTGAAGCAGCTCAAGATCGCTGCGACGGAAAACGGCCTCAAGATCGTGCTCGATGGGGCCGATCTCGCGAGCTTCCCGGTCGTCAACCAACCGCAGCAGCAGCCACAGCAATAACAATCAATTGAACTGAATGCGCGGGGGCTTGCCCCGCGCATTTGCAGGGAACGCGAGAAGCGGCAGCCGCGTTGATCACCATCGCGAGGAGATGACGCCGTCCTCTCAGGCGGCAAAGGAGCGCACTATGTCGCAAAAGGCAAAGAAAGAGCGGCCTGAAGCATTGGCCGCTTTTGCAGAGTCGGCACGTTCGGAAAAAAAAGTCGATGTCTCCCTGACAGCGACCGAGCACACAAAGCCTATTCCGACCGACCCCAAGAAAAAGGACGACGCGGCGACGAAGGTCTTGCAGGAAGGGGCGACCGGCGAGGATCGCGGCGCCGAAAAGGCGGTCGACGAGCTTCCCGACCGTATTATTCAGAGCCGCAAGTAGATTTTCCTGTTTTCCGTTCTGAAAGCCCGGCCATCTCTGGCCGGGCTCATTCTTGCATCGAGCAAGCGCAACAGTTCACGTGGCCCTCACGGCAAGGTCATTGGCGAGAATTTCGATTGAAATTCCTGCAGGTCGCCGTACAGGAGCGCTGCCCTTTCAGGAAGGCTTTGCTCCTCGATATGCGAAAAGTCGGGAAAGGCTTCGAGCAGCCGGTCGTCGGGCAGTCTGATGTAGATGGCCGCCGTTGCAGCGCCGTCCTTGAACTCGATGGATTGAACCATCATGAGATCGGCCACGCCTTCGGAACTCAGCTGGATCAATTCATCCCAGCACGAGACAAATGAATGGTCGAAATAAACTCTCTTGGCCCAAATACGCATGGGTCTTGTTGGAGCTATTTTTATCGATCGGTGGCCGCACAATCACCGGGAATGTTTGCTAAACGCTTCCTAGCGACGGAGTTTCCCGGTGTGCTGTGGCATTGCGAAAATTTCGCCGCAAGCTTGATCTTGACCGGAAGAAGGCTCAGGAAGCGAGCTCCCGGAACAGGATTTCCCGTCCCTCCGCCGCAAACCCCAGCCGGATATAGAGTTTTTCGAGCTCGTAGGTGCGCCGCGCGTGGGGCGTGACCGTGACCTGATATCCGGTTGCACCCCGCAGCCTGAGAAAGCTCTCGACAGCTTGAACGAGGGCGCGGGCAATGCCGCGTCCGCGGCAGGCTGGAACCACGTATAGATCGCCCATCTCACCGAGCCAGCCATACTCGATGCCGAAGTTGAGAGACACGGTGGCCACCCCGGCGGGACCTTCATCGGCAGTTTCGGCAAGAAATAAGCCGCAGATGTCGAGGCCGAGCATCTGCCGGCAGTGGAAGCGGATGAGATCAACCGGCGTCGCAAAGCCCTCCTCGCGAAAGAAACTCACCAGCAGATTTTCCGCCTCGGCGGTGTCGTCTCCCGAACGAAGTTGGCGCACGTGGGTACTGGTCATAACAGGCCCAGCGCGGCCAGCTCGGAGCGCAGGCTCTCGGGCATACGGGCAAGGCCCGAACGCTTGGTGAGATCGGGAGGTGTGTCTGACTGCTCGAGGTAACGCCACCCCTGGAAGGCGCGATGCGGAGTGGGCCTGACCAGAACATAGGCGGAGTCGAAGACGATGCGGCAGCGCTGAATGCCGTCGCGCCCCCTTACGGGCTCCAGTTTCAAAATCCGCTGGCGAACGGAGATCAATCCCTTGATCACCCAGAAGATGGATCCGCCTTTCAAAATCTCGGCCGACCGCTTGGGGAACATGCGGGTGACATGCTGCATCGGTCGGCGCTTCCGCTGCTCCTCGCGACGCCATTCCTCGAACTCCTTAAGCTCGCTGACGCCGACGCAAAGCTTGATCAGATGCAATGCCATTATTCATGCTCCGGAACGATGACACACAGCACATCACCCTCTCGCACCTGATCGCCCTCTGCAACCAGCAAATCGGAGAGTGTGCCCGCCACGGGCGCACGCAAGACATGCTCCATCTTCATCGCCTCGAGTAACAGCAGCCTGTCGCCGCTGCGCACAGGAGTACCCTGTGCGATCTCAAGCCGCAGGACGCGCCCCGGCATGGGAGCGCGCACCGAACCTTCCGCTGGTCCCGCCGAAGCGCCGCTTGAGAACTCGGGCTCGCTGATTGTTAGATGGTTGCCCGACACGTCGATAAAGAGCTGCGGTCCCCACCGGTGAAATGACAGCGCGGCCGGCACGCCGTCGATGAGCAGTTTCAGAGAGTTGCGTTCAATCGAGAGGGACTCGGCCGTATGTCGCTCTTTGCCGAAACTCAGAAGCAGCAAGCGGCCGTCGAAACGAACCAGCAGATCGAGCATGCGGCCCTGCACGGACAATTTGCAGCGCGCCAGCCGTGGCGCTCCGGAGAGAGTCCAGCCAGCCATGTCGCTCCAGGGACCGCCGCCGTTTCCATTGCTGATGAAGAGCCAGGCGGCGCAGCCCATGGCCACGAGACTTTGCAGCGGGCGGGACGCCTCATCGCCAAAATGCTCGAGGAACTGCGTCGTGGGTGCTTCGCGCCTGAAATGGGAATCGCGAGCAACCGAAAGCAGAAAGGCCTTGTTGGTTTTGAGGCCGAAGAGAAGGGTGCGGTCGAGCGCCACGCGAAGCTTCTCGATCGCGTCGTTGCGGCCTGGCCCCCAGGTGATGATCTTGGCGATCATCGAATCGTAATAGCTGCCGATCTCGCTCCCTTTCTCGATACCGGTATCGATCCGGCAGTTGGCGATATCGGTTGGCCAGACGACCTCATGCACACGGCCGGTCTGCGGCAAGAAACCCTGGGCGGGATCCTCGGCGTAAAGCCTCGCTTCCACGGCATGCCCATTCGCCTCCACTTGCGGTTGGCTGACGGGCAGCTTCTCGCCGTTCGCCACCAGCAGCTGCAACTCGACGAGATCGAGACCGGTGATCATTTCGGTGACCGGATGCTCGACCTGCAGGCGGGTGTTCATCTCCATGAAGAAAAAACGACCGTGCTGCGGCTCGTAGAGGAACTCTACCGTGCCGGCATTGCGATAGTCGACCGCGCGAGCAATCGCGACTGCGGCTTCGAGCATTTTGGCGCGCACTGCCGCGGGAATATCGGGAGCGGGTGCTTCCTCGATGATCTTCTGGTGGCGCCGCTGGATGGAGCAATCCCGCTCGAAGAGATGAATGACATTGCCATGAGCATCCGCCATCACTTGCACTTCGACATGGCGGGCCACGGCAAAATATTTCTCGAGCAGAACCCTGTCGTCGCCGAAGGCCGCCCTCGCCTCGCGCCGGCAGGCCTCAAGAGCGCTTGCAAAGTCTTCCGGCCTGCCGACGGCGCGCATACCCCTGCCGCCGCCGCCGGCAACAGCCTTGATGATCACGGGAAAGCCCACCGCTGCCGACTCTTTCATCAGCCGCTCGAGGGATTGCTCCCCGCCTTGGTAACCCGGCACCACGGGAACGCCCGCGGTGCGCGCCACAGCTTTGGCCTCATCCTTGAGGCCCATGCGCCTGATGGCCCGAGGTGTGGGCCCCACGAAGACAATTGCGTGCTTGGCGCAGGCCTCCGCAAACTCCGCATTTTCCGACAGGAAGCCATAGCCCGGATGAATGGCCTCGGCACCCGCCGCACGGGCGATTTCAAGGATGCGCGCTCCATTCAAATAGCTCAGCCTCGCCTCGGGCGGACCCAGGGCATGCGCTTCGTCGGCGTCGGCGACATGCATCGCGCCGCGGTCGGCATCGGAATAGACGGCGATGGTTCTCACGCCAAGGCGGCGCGCTGTGCGGATGATTCGGCAGGCAATCTCGCCGCGATTGGCGATCAGGAGGGACGAGAACATGGCGCCGTTATCCCACCAGTTGCCGCCAAGAGCAATCAGGCCGCGAAATAGCTCTCGTCCATTCTGCGAATTTTTATTTCCTCTTTTACCCGCACGCCGATGCTATGTTTCATCATCAAGGTGGCCAGCTTTCGGCCATCGATCAGCACGACCCGGAAGCTCGATTGATCGACATAGCTATGGGCAGAAGTCGGGAAAAACGACGTCGTGAAATAGACGCCGCGCGTGGCGCGCTTTGCGTCGAGACTGCCGACGAAGTCGCGCACGGCGGAAACCGGCACCGGAATTTCCGGACGGTAGCGCTTGGCCTGCAGATAGAGCTGCTCGAGGCCCAGTTCGTCCATGGCGATTACGCCGTCGACGCCGCCGTCGCCAGAGCGTCCCAAGCGCTGCGCCAGATTGGGCTGGCCACGGCCATAGCCCATGGCGAGAACAAGGTCGATCACCAGGAGCTCGAAAAATTCCGGCGACTGGCGGCACACCCTGTCGATCAGAGCGAGCGACAGCTCGTCGTTGAGATGCCTGAACTGCTGGAGAACGCCCGCCTCGTCCACTGCTCTCGCGCCGGTCTGCGATAGCCCCAGGAGCTTTTGGACAGAGTCGATCGCCTCCTGCGGTACGACGATGGGCGACTCGCAATAGCGCTCGCGGGTGGCGTCTGGATGATACTGGCTGGCGAAGCACCATCCCTTGGCGGTGAGCCTGATGCCCCGTTCCAGCGATCCCTCGACAAGCCCCTGCATCTGAAGATGGGAGCGTGCCCATTCGATGTTGTGCTCGAAGCAGGTGCCAAGCCCCGAGGGAAGCCTCGCGCTGACCTCGTCCTCGCTCAGGCAGAGTTCGGCGCCGAGCCGCTGCATCAGACATTGTTTCGACATTTCCTCCCCATGGGTGGAAAGAACCTTCAGGAGAGGCTGCAGCAGCTGCTGATAGGGTGGTACGACCATGACCTTGACTCCAATTGCGAGGTGCAATCAACTACAACCCAAGATTGGAGATTTGGTTAGGTGATTGAGTAGAATTCGCGGGGAGCAGCGCTGCTGTTCGTTAACCCTGCATCCCGCCGCGACCCCCTTTTGAGCTCACATCCGGAACACGCCGAAGCGGCTCGGGCACATGGGCGCCCTCATCGCCACGTCGAGCGAAAGACCGAGCACCATGCGGGTTTCTTCAGGCGCGATGATCCCATCGTCCCAGAGTCGAGCTGTGGCGTAGTAGGGATCGCCCTCCTCTTCGAATTTCCTGCGAATGGGCGCCTTGAAGGATTCCTCCTCCTCGCGCGACCATGATTTGCCTTCGGCGGCAAGCCCCTCCCTCTTGACCGTCGCCAGCACCGATGCCGCCTGCTCGCCGCCCATGACGGAAATACGGCTGTTAGGCCAGCTGTAAAGAAAGCGCGGCGCATAGGCGCGCCCGCACATGCCGTAATTGCCGGCGCCGAAGGAGCCGCCGATGATCAGCGTGAGCTTCGGCACCCCGGCGCATGCGACGGCGTTGACGAGCTTAGCACCGTCCTTCGCGATGCCGCCTGTTTCGTACTTGCGCCCCACCATGAAGCCAGAGATGTTCTGCAGGAAAAGGAGCGGAACGCCGCGCTGGCAACACAATTGGATGAAATGCGCGCCTTTCAGAGCTGATTCCGAATAGAGAATGCCATTGTTGGCGATGATTCCGAGCTCCTGGCCGAACAGCCGCACGAATCCGGTGACGAGGGTCGTGCCATAGCGCGCCTTGAACTCGTCGAACTCGGAGCCATCGACGAGCCGCGCGATGATCTCGCGAACATCGTAGCTCTTGTTGAGAGAACTGGGCACGATGCCGTTGATCTCATCGGCGGGATGGAGCGGCCCTGGGCTCCGCTTCGCGGCGGCGGCGGACGTTCGCTCCTGCGGCAGATTGCGGACGATCTGGCGCACGATCGAGAGCGCATGATTGTCATTCTCGGCCAAATGGTCCGCCACGCCCGACAGGCGGGTGTGCACATCGGCGCCGCCGAGGTCCTCTGCGCTCACTTCCTCGCCTGTCGCTGCTTTGACGAGCGGGGGCCCGCCCAGGAAAATCGTTCCCTGATTGCGCACGATCACCGTCTCGTCCGACATCGCCGGCACATAGGCGCCCCCCGCCGTGCAGGATCCGAGAACAGCGGCGATCTGCGCAATGCCGTCCGCCGACATGCGCGCCTGATTGTAGAAGATGCGTCCGAAGTGATCGCGGTCGGGAAAAACCTCCGTCTGGTTCGGCAGATTGGCCCCGCCTGAATCGACGAGATAGATGCAGGGAAGGTGGTTTTCGGCAGCAATGTCCTGGGCGCGCAGATGCTTCTTCACGGTGAGGGGATAATAGGTGCCGCCCTTGATGGTCGCATCATTGCAGATGATCATGCATCGGCGGCCTTCAATTTGTCCGATGCCGGTGATGATGCCGGCGCCATGAATTGCGTCCTCATACATGCCGTAGGCGGCAAGGGGGGAAAGCTCGAGAAAGGGCGAGGCGGGATCGACGAGGCTGTAAACTCGTTCGCGCGGCAGGAGTTTGCCGCGTTTGACATGGCGCTCGCGCGATTTCTCCGAACCTCCGAGAGCCGCCTGCCGCCGGCGCTCTTTCAACTGTGCGACGAGAACGCTCATGCTCTCGGCATTGGCTTGATACTCGGGGGCGGATGTGATGACGGACGTTTTGAGAATTGGCATTTCTATTCGTCGGGGTTCGGTTCAGGCCAAGGCTCTGCAGCCGCTTCGGTATACCATTGCCGCATGCCGTCCGTCGCCAGAATGGCGTCGCAATAGGCGCGCGTCTCAGGCGCGAGCGTGCCGCCGTAAGTGTCGAAACGAGTCACCACCGGCGCATACATGGCGTCGGCGGCGGTGAAGGCGCCGAACAGAAACGGGCCGCCCTGCCCATGGGCGGCGCGCATGCGCCGCCAATAATCCTCGATCCTTTTCGCTTGATCCTGTGCAGCGCCGTCGAGGAGCTTTGGCGCTTTCTTCCGGCGCAGGTTCATGCTCCACGCGTTGCGCAGCTCGGTGAATCCCGAATGCATCTCGGCTGCGAGCGAGCGCGCGTCGGCGCGCGCGCCCCGATCCCTGGGCCAAAGATGCGAGTCGGGAAAAAGCTCGGCCAGATATTCGAGAATGGAGAGCGATTCCCACACCACGCGTCTGCCGTGATGCAGGCAGGGAACCTTCTCCGAGCGCGCAAGAGCGCGGATGTTGGCTCTGGTATCGGGCTGGCGCAGACGGATGACCGTCTCGTCGAAGGGCGCGCCGATATGTTTCAAAGCCAGCCAGGGCCTGAGCGACCAGCTCGAGAAGCATTTGTTGCCGATGAAGAGGTGAAACTCGGCCACGTCAATCGACCTCGTCGGCAGGAATGACCCATTCCTCGTTCATCGCGTCCTGTTTCCAGGCGCGAAATGACCCGGTGGCGAATATGGCCTCCATATAGGCGCGGCTCTCGGGGGCCACCTCGATGGCATAGGTCTCGAACCGGCTCGCGACCGGCGCATACATGGCGTCGGCTATCGAGAATTTGCCGAAGAGAAACGGCCCGCCGCGGCCATGGAGCTTGCGGCATTCCCGCCAGATTGCTTCGATGCGCGCCACATTCGCCCGGACATCGCTGCCGAGACCGCCGGTCAAGGGTTTGCGCGGACGGCGCAGGTTCATCGGACAGGCGTTGCGAAGGGCCAGAAAGCCTGCGTGCATCTCATTGGCGACGGCGCGGGCCATGGCGCGAACGCGTCTCGATCTTGGCCACATCGGCGTATCGGGGAAGATTTCAGCGAGGTATTCGAGGATCGCCAGGGATTCCCAGACCGTTACGTCGCCATGATGCAGCACCGGCAGACGCCCTGCCCCGCTGTGCTTGGCGATCTGGCGCGCGGTTTCCGGCGTATCGAGGGGAATGACGTTCTCTTCGAATGGAATGGCCAATTGGCGCATGGCCATCCAGGCGCGCAGCGACCAGGAGGAATAATTCTTGTTCGCGATTGCCAGCGTCAGCTTTGCCACATTTGCCCCCTGCCGCACCCTTATGGCGACTTGCCCCCGCGCGGCCGCGGCGGCAAAATCCCGTCCGTGCGGCCCCACGGAGGGCGAAACTAGCTGAGATGCACCACGAGGTCACCCACAAAGAGGCGCTGGCGCTCATCGAGACGCGAGAGCTCGCCCGCCTGAAGCAGCTGTCGGACGGCCCGGGGCTCATTCATCTCGCCGGGCACGTGGCGTTGCTCACGCTCACGGGCTTCGCCGTTCTTCAGTCGAGCGGCGTCTTGTGGTTCGCGGCGAGCATTGCCCACGGCGTCGTTCTGATCTTCCTGTTTACGGC
>DATBMX010000404.1:0-4151 GCA_036554625.1 Aestuariivirgaceae bacterium | reverse complement strand
CGTGGCGGCGAGTTCACCCCCGGGCGCGGCGGGAAGACCCGAGGCGGCGCTGGCGATCCTCGCCGCCCTGTCGCTTGCAGCCCTCGTCATGGTACCAATCGCCGCCGCCGCCGCACTCAAGAGCCATATGCAATAGCCATGCAACGATTCGCCAACCCGAACCGCTTCGCAAAATCGGCCCAAAGAATTCTGCCCGCCATCATCGGCGCAATGCTGATCCTCTTCGCCGCCGGGCTTTATCTGGCGCTGGTCCAGGCGCCGCAAGACTATCAGCAGGGCGAAACGGTGCGCATCATGTTCGTGCATGTGCCGGCGGCATGGATGGCGCTTCTGGTCTACAGCCTCATGGCTGCCGCGCATGGCGCGGCGATCGTGTTCCGGCATCCGCTCGCCGATGTGGCGGCCAAGGCTGCGGCACCGATCGGCGCGTGTTTCACCTTTCTTGCGCTGGCGACGGGCTCGCTATGGGGAAAACCAATGTGGGGGGCATGGTGGGTATGGGATGCGCGGCTCACCTCGATGTTCGTGCTGTTCCTGCTCTATCTCGGCTATCTCGCCATTTGGCAGGCGAGCGAGAACGGGCGGGGGCAGAAAATCGCGCGCATCGTCGCCATCGTCGGCTTCATCAACGTGCCGATTGTGAAGTTCTCCGTGGATTGGTGGAATTCCCTGCATCAGCCGGCAAGCGTCTTCCGGCGCGGGGGTCCGACCATCGATCCCTTGCTGCTTTCACCGCTCATCGTCATGGCGCTGGCCTATCTCGCGCTGTTCCTCGCCCTGTGGCTCATGACAATGAAGACGGAGATCTTGAAGCGGCGTATCCACCAGATGCAGATCGCCGCAGCGGAGGCCTAGTTCATGGACTTTGCCGCCCCCAATATCGGCTTCGTGATCGCCGCCTATGGCATCTCGGCCCTGGTTCTCATCGGACTTGCAATCAAGACCCTCTTGGCGCTCAAGGCGCGGGAGCGGGAACTGAGCGAGCTCGAAAAGCGGCAGGCGCCCCGGCGGAAGGTCGGCCATGGGCGCTGAGGCACATTCGGCACGGGTGTGGCGGCTCACGCTGGTGCCGGCGCTGGTCTTCGCCCTTCTCGCCGTCGTGTTCCTGATCGGGCTTCGCGGCAGCGATCCTTCCATCGTACCCTCGGCGCTCGTCGGACGGCCGGCGCCCGAGTTCGCGCTGCCGCCGCTCGAGGGACTTGGACTGCCCGGACTCGCGAAGGACGATCTCGGCAAGGGCAAAGTCACGCTGGTCAATGTCTGGGCATCGTGGTGCGGGCCATGCCGGCTCGAACATCCCGTTCTCATGGAACTGGCAAAGCGCAGTGACCTCGCCGTTGCAGGAATCAACTACAAGGACGAGCCCGGCAACGCGCTAAGGTTTCTCAAGAGCCTGGGGCTCCCCTATGAAGCAGTGGGCGTCGACCGCAACGGACGCGCAAGCATCGAGTGGGGAGTCTATGGGGTGCCTGAAACCTTCGTCGTCGATGGGCAAGGCATCATCCGCTTCAAATGGGTCGGGCCCATCTCGGATGGGGCGGCCAAGGCCAAGCTCGAGGCGGCTATTTCACAACACTCGTCACCCTGACGCTCGTCGCCGGATGACGATTGGAGAAACGATGGCCGGATCAGGTCGAGTCCGGCCATGACGACTAAGCACAGAAGGCCTTCAAACTATCGGCCCTTGCGCTTGGTGCGCTCGGCGGCGTTCTTCTCGGCCTTCTCCTGCTCGTCGAGCTTGTTGGCGAGCACGATGAGAGATTCGACGAAATGGCGGCGGTAGGGCGAGGGGACGACGGCAAGGATTGCCTTGTCGACCTCATCGGCGCCCGGCTGGGCAAGCTTCAGCGCTTTGCGACCGGCGGCGGTGATGCGCACCGTGTTGGTGCGGCCGTCATCGCGCGTACGGCGGCGCTGCAGATAGCCTTGGGCCATGAGGCGGGCAACGAGATCAGCCAGGGTCGAGCGATCGATGCCGGTGAGCTTGACGAGGCGCGTCTGGCTGATGCCGTCATTCTGCTCGACGGCGTAGAGAACCGTATATTGCCTCTGGGTGAGGCCTGACCTGCCCACTTCCTCCATGTAGATGTCGGCGGCATATTGGGCGGCGCGCTTGAGCAGATGATAAGGGGAGCGCGTCAAATGCCTTAGTTCCTTCGTCACCATCGTGCTGTTTCCCCTCGCGACGACCACGGCTCTTCCCGCTCCCTCTCCCCACGATGCCTGCATTCTCGCCAAATGCTGCAAGGCTACGAAGCCGCAACCATCAGTCAGCTTCGCTAAACAGATGGTTAACGGATATAGAAGTTTCCCGCGAAAGAGTCGAATCGAGAATCGGCCCGGTTGAAAAATCGATTCGTACAAGGAGCAATCGCGCTCAGGAGCGGGGGCCGGATTCGATCATATGACGGTTCATCAAGGGAGCTTGCGAGATTGCGAACACCAAGGTGATGGGCAGGATGCCGAAAACCTTGAAGTTGACCCAGAGATCGGTGCTGACGGTGCGCCAGACGATCTCATTGAGCAGGGCGAGCGCGAAAAAGAAGACGCCCCAGCGCAGGGTAAGGATGCGCCAGCCCTCATCATCCATCTTCACGGCCTCGCCCAGGACATGCTTGAGGAACTGCTTGCCGAAACAAAGGCCGGTCAAGAGAACTGTGCCGAACAGCGCGTTGACGAGCGTCACCTTGACCTTGATGAATGTCTCGTTCTGCAGCCATAGGGTGAGACCGCCGAAAACGGCAACGAAGCCGGCGCTGACCAGCGGCACGAGAGCAAGCTTGCGGGTGAGGGTCCAGGAGAGGCCGAGCGCCATGGCGGTGGCGGCCATGAAGACGCCCGTGCCCCAGAATATGCCGCCCTTGGCATTGGCGATGAAGAAGGCGACGAGCGGCCCCCATTCCACCAGCAGGCGCACCCAAGAGGGCATTCGATAATCAGTTTCCTCGGTCATCACTCATCAGGCCTCGAGACCGGCGATGGCGCGCGCGAAAGCGCCCGCGTCGAAGGGTTGCAGATCTTCCGTGCGCTCGCCAACGCCGATGGCGTGGACGGGAAGAGCGAAGCGCTCGGCAATGGCGACAAGAATGCCGCCGCGGGCGGTGCCGTCAAGCTTGGTCATTACGAGGCCTGTCAGCCCGGCGGTTTTTGAGAAGATCTCCACCTGGCTCAGAGCGTTTTGACCGGTGGTGGCGTCGAGCACGAGGAGCGTGGCGTGAGGCAGGGAAGGATCCTGCTTTCTCAGCACACGGACGATTTTCTCGAGCTCGGCCATGAGATCGGCCTTGTTCTGCAGGCGGCCGGCGGTATCGACGATGAGAATATCGCTGCCGTCGCGACGGGCTGCGGTCAAGGCATCGAAGGCAACGCCGGCGGCATCGGCGCCGGGATTGCGGGCGACGACCTTGGCGCCGATGCGGGCACCCCAAACGGCGAGCTGGTCGATGGCTGCGGCGCGAAACGTGTCGCAGGCGGCGAGCGTCACCGAATAGCCTTCGCGGCGGGCAATGGCGCCGAGCTTGCCGATAGTCGTCGTCTTGCCGGATCCGTTGACGCCGACGACGAGAACGACGAAGGGCTTGCGATGCGCCTCGAAGACGAGCGGCACCTCGACGGGTCTGAGCACGGCGGCAATTTCATCGGCCATGATGCGCTTGACCTCTTCGGGGTCGATCTCGTGGTCATAGCGGCCGCGGGCGACGGCCGAGGTGATTCGGGCGGACATGTCGAGGCCCAGATCGGCGCTCAAGAGAATGTCCTCAAGCTCGGCCAAGGTCGCCTCATTGAGGCGGCGCTTGGTGAAGATGTCGGCAATGCCGGTGGACAGAGCCCGGGAGGATTTGGAGAGACCATCCTTGAGGCGTCTCAGCCAGGCGTGGGCCTGAGGCTCAGGGGGCGGGGAAGGCTCATCGGCAGGGCCGATGCGGCGGAACAGCGTCTTGAAGAGACTCATGGGAGGCGTTGAGCGATCAGATGGCCGGGATCGGCGGCGCTGATGCGCGCGCGGACGAGCGAGCCCGTCTCGATGGCGTGCGTGAAGCGCACTGGCGCAAAATGCTCCGTATGACCCCGCCTGCCGCGCTCGGCCAGCACGTTCCGTGTCTTGCCGATCTCTTCGGCGAGATATCGCTTGAGGGCGCCGGCGCCAAGGG
>DATBMX010000369.1:0-4009 GCA_036554625.1 Aestuariivirgaceae bacterium | reverse complement strand
CATCGTCGGGCCATTCGCGCGGCTTAGACCCGGGGCGAGAATCGGAGAATCCGCTCACTTGGGTAACTTTGTCGAAGTCAAGAATGCAACCATCGAACCAGGCGCCAAGATCAATCACCTTTCCTATGTAGGTGACGCCCGGGTGGGGGCAAAGGCCAATATCGGCGCCGGGACCATCACTTGCAATTATGACGGCTTCTCCAAACACTTTACCGACATCGGAGCAGGAGCTTTCGTCGGCTCAAACACGTCGCTCGTTGCGCCAGTGAAAGTAGGAGCCGGGGCCTACATCGGGTCGGGAAGCGTCGTAGACAGGGATGTCGAAAATGATGCGCTGGCGCTCGAGCGCAGCCCATTCGTTCTCAAACCCGGGTGGGCCAAGCGTTTCCGTTCCGTCAGTGAGGCTCGCAAGTCGCGCAAAGGCAAATCGGGGAAATAGTTAATGTGCGGCATCGTCGGAATATTGGGTAGGGAGCCTGTTGCCAGAAATCTCGTTTCGGCGCTGAAGAGGCTTGAATATCGCGGCTATGACTCGGCAGGCATCGCGACAGTCGAGGCAAGCGGAATCGAGAGGGTGCGCGCGCCGGGAAAGCTCAGCGAGCTTGAACGCAAGCTGAATGGGGCGGCGCTCGAGGGCACCGCCGGCATTGGACATACGCGGTGGGCCACGCATGGCGTTCCCAACGAAATCAACGCTCACCCTCATGTCGCCGGACGCGTCGTCGTCGTGCACAACGGCATCATCGAGAACTTTCGCGCGTTGAAGGAGGAACTCGAGGCTGCTGGCGTCGTCTTCACCACGCAAACCGATACGGAAGTCGTAGCGCACCTTCTCAACGGCGCCTTGGCAGCCGGCTGCTCGCCTGAGCTTGCAGTTCAGAAAGTGCTTCAGCGGCTGGAGGGCGCCTTCGCACTTGCCATAATGTTCACGGGCGAACCCGATCTGCTGATCGGGGCACGGCGGGGACCGCCGCTAGCCATTGGGCACGGCGATGGGGAGATGTTCCTTGGCTCGGACGCCATTGCCCTTGCGCCATTCACCAATCGTGTGACCTATCTCGAAGACGGCGATTGGGCCGTCCTGTCGCGCCGCTCGGTCAAGATCCATGATGGCGAGGGGCTAGAAGTGCGCCGGCCGATAACCTTCACCCAGGCTTCCGCCTTCCTGGTCGACAAGGGTAACCATCGCCACTTCATGGCCAAGGAAATTGCCGAGCAGCCGGAGGTCATCGGCCACACGCTGGCGGAGTACGTGAACTTCGCCGAACAAAGAGTAGCATTGCCCAAGACGCTGCCCTTCGATTTCGCACAGCTGGACAGACTCACAATCACTGCCTGCGGCACCGCTTATCTTGCCGGGCTCACCGCAAAATACTGGTTCGAGAAATACGCCCGCCTTCCAGTCGAGGTGGATATCGCATCAGAATTCCGTTATCGCGAAGCCCCGTTGCCACACAGTGGCCTAGCGATTGTCGTTTCTCAGTCGGGAGAAACCGCCGATACGCTCGCGGCTCTGCGCTATTGCAAAGCCCAAGGACAGTATGCGGCTGCGATCGTAAATGTGCCGGAGTCGACCATCGCGCGAGAGAGCGATGTTGTGCTCAGGACTTATGCCGGACCGGAGATCGGCGTCGCCTCGACCAAGGCGTTTACCTGCCAGCTCGCAGTTCTCGCCTGCCTAGCCATCGGCGCGGGCAAGCTGCGGGGAACTCTGACCGCGGAGCAGGAAAGGGAGCTTGTCGGCACGCTTAACGAACTCCCCCGCCACATGAACGAAGTTCTCAAGCGGGAAAAAGAGATTGGCGAGGTAGCGCGCAAAATAGCCGATGCGCGCGACGTGCTCTATCTTGGTCGTGGCATCAATTTTCCCATTGCGCTTGAAGGCGCTCTCAAGCTCAAGGAGATATCTTATATTCATGCCGAAGGCTATGCCGCGGGCGAGCTGAAGCACGGTCCCATTGCTCTTATCGATGAACGAGTGCCGGTGATCGTTCTCGCCCCGCGCGATGAGTTATACGAGAAGACCATCTCCAACATGGAGGAGGTGGCAGCACGCGGAGGGCGCATCGTGTTGATCACCGACAGAGGCGGTGCCCAGGCGAATGCGGGTCGGGCGTTTGACTCGATCGAAGTTCCCGACGCCCACCCCTTCATCGCTCCGATGCTCTATGCACTACCCGTTCAGCTCCTCGCATATCATGCCGCGGTCTTCATCGGAACGGACGTCGACCAACCGCGGAATCTGGCGAAGTCGGTAACAGTCGAGTGAGACCCAGCCAGAGATTGAGATTTTAGCCAAGATTTAACTTTGTTTGGCCAGGATGCGGTTGTCATGAAACCGCGTTCGTTGCTTAAGGCGTCTCTTAGTGCTGTGTTGCTTGCTGCCTATGCCGCGGCACCACCAGTTTGGGCAGCCGCCGCCTCTTCTCCACAAACTATCACTCGCGAAACGGCTTCGGCCCTGCTGACTCAGGCTCTCAAGCATCAGCAGGATGGAGCATTTGAGGCCGCCATCCGCGCCTATGGGGAAGCGTTGAAAGGACCGATTTCCGATAAGACACGGATCACCGCCATGTACAACAGGGCCCTTGCCTATCACCAGGCCGGCCAACCCGCCATGGCAATTCACGATTTCAGCGCAGCTCTATTGCTCAATCCCGAACTCGCCCATGCCTACTATGGTCGCGCCAACGCTCTGCGTGAGGCAGGACGGTATGCAAGCGCGATCGCCGATTACCAGAAGGCCGCCTACTACCGTTACCCTCACGGCCATTTGCCACGCTTTGGACAGGCGCTCACCTATGAGCTTCTTAACCGGCCCTTGAGCGCAGAGAAGCTCTTGCAGGAGACGCTGCAAATCAAACCCGATTTCGAGCCTGCCAGACGGAAATTGGCAGAGTTGAGAAGTGTCGCAAACTCAGCCGCCCTCTCTGAGGCAGAAAGGGCGAGGATCTCAGTCGCGGTGAGCGTGCAATCCGTATATGGAAGCATGACCGATCGTATCGATGAGATTGTCACAGGCTCCTTCGAGCCCGTCAGAGCCGACCAGATCGTGCGCAAAGCAGCCCTGCCAAAACCCGTGCGCCCGCCCTCGCATCTCCTTGATGCAGCGGAACAAGTGGAGGTCGCCACGCTTCAACTACCGGGCGCCTCAAGGCTCTCCTTCTCGCAGACGCCTGCTTCCGTTTCGCCAGCCTTCGTTGTGGCGGAGAAGACAACTGTGCCAAAGATACAGGATCGCGTGCCGGAGGAGCCCGAGCGCGTGGTCACCGTCCCAGCAGTAAAGATCGAACCTGTCTCTGCCCCGGTGGAATTCACAACCAGAGCTATGGAACAGGCCCAGATTGAGCCCGCGGTCCCGTCATCGGAACAACCCAAGATCGAGGGATATTTGGTTCAGATCAACTCTCAGCGCAATGAGGCGGCTGCTTGGGCGGCTTGGGACAAGCTCCAGAATAAGCACCCGCGGCTGTTAAAGGGCCGCGAGGCCATCGTGCAGAAGACAGATCTGGGCGCCAAGGGCATCGTCTATCGGCTTCGCATCCATGCCTTGGCAAGCAAAGGCGAGGCCGCGAGCTTATGCCAGAAGCTCAAGGCTGCCGGCCTTTCATGCTTCGTTGCCTTGGCCGGCGCCTAGCTCCCGGCGGTCGTTCTAGCCGGCCGCCAACAGGCGGGCAGCTTCTTCGCGCTCGAAAAGGTAAAGCAGGGCCCGCAGGGCGTCACCACGAGATGAGGTAAGCAAGGGATCCTGGGCAAGAGCAGCTTGCGCATCATCGCGTGCCAACGGCAGAAGCTTTGCATGGACGGATAGATCGGCAAGACGAAACTGCGGCAAGCCCGACTGCCGGGTGCCCAAGACCTCACCTGCGCCGCGCAGACGCAGATCTTCCTCGGCGATAATGAATCCGTCTTCCGTGTTGCGCAGAATTTCCAGACGCGCCTTTGCGGCAACCGTCAGAGGAGGCGCGTAGAGCAAAATGCAGGACGATTTAGCGTGACCGCGACCCAC
>DATBMX010000345.1:0-2608 GCA_036554625.1 Aestuariivirgaceae bacterium | reverse complement strand
GGGCGGAATCGAACCACCGACACGCGGATTTTCAGTCCGCTGCTCTACCAACTGAGCTACCTGGGCCCGCGAGAGCGGACCTCGCGGCGTGAGGTTTGGCCGAATTGGAGCCGCCTCGCACCCGAATGGTGAAACCGGCGCGCCTTATAGGTGATCGCCAGAACCATGTCCATAGTCGGAAGCGAGCCTGAGCGCCTGGGCGAGCTCGTCCAGCACGGTGCGTTTCAGGAATTCCCCGTGCTTTCGCGCTCTCCTGTCTCAGGGTTCTTTAGGTTCGTCTTCGTCATCTTCGCGCACGGTCTCGTCAGGACCTTCCTCTGCAGGAATGGCGTATTTGCCGCCGAGCCAGCGGCCGAGGTCGATATCGGCGCAGCGCGCTGAGCAGAAGGGGTAAAAGCTCTGCTGCGAAGGTCGCCCGCAGATTGGGCAGGCGCGCTTGGGCCGCAAGCGGACGGGGTTCGACTTCGCCATGACGCTACTGTGGCTGATAATTCATCCAGGAATAATAGACGGGAAATCCGGCGCCTTGCAGCATGTTGATCGTTTCATAGAGCGGCAGGCCCACCACGTTGCTGTAAGAGCCGTTGAGATGGCGCACGAAAGCGTCGGCTCGCCCCTGTATGGCATAGCCGCCGGCCTTGCCGCGCCATTCATCCGACACGAGATAGCTCTCGATGTCCTCTCGCGTCAGTCGCTTGAAGCGCACACGCGTGTCGACCACCCGCACAAGACGTTGGCCTCGCGGCGTCAGCAGGCACACCGCGGTGAACACACGGTGCGACCGTCCTGACAGGAGCCACAGGCAATCCGAAGCGTCTTCCGGCTTCTCGGCCTTGGGCAGCAGCCTGCGCCCGACGCTCACCGCCGTGTCGGCGGAGAGAATGAACACATTCCCGCCGAGCTGGCGCACTTGCGAGGAGTTCTGCGCCATGCGCGCCTTCGCCACCGCGAGTCTCTGAACGATGGAGCGCGCCGCCTCGCGCCGCTTGGGCGTCTCGTCGATGTCGACCGGGTTGAGGAGGTCTGGCGTAATGCCGCTCTGATCGAGAAGCGCAAGCCGGCGCGGCGAAGCACTGGCGAGGACGAGCTTGACCTTGTCTTCATTCATCGAAGAGCAGGGGCCATTGGCGGCTACTTGAACCGATAGGTGATGCGCCCCTTGGTCAGATCATAGGGGGTCATTTCCACCATCACCCGGTCGCCGGCGAGCACCCGGATGCGGTTCTTGCGCATCTTGCCGGCCGTATGGGCGATAATTTCATGGGAATTGTCGAGTTTCACCCGGAAAGTGGCGTTGGGCAGGAGTTCGGTAACCATGCCCTCGAATTCAAGCGTTTCTTCTTTTGCCATGCGGCTCCTGTCGGATTGATGAAAATCGCGCCGGAGAATGATCGTGTTGCCTGCCAAAATCAAGCTGAATGGCCGGCCTTAGACGCCAGGCGCCGCGAGCGTGCCGAACCGGGTCAATATTCTGCTCTTGAGCCCGTCTCGCACGGCGCGATAGGCATTGAGCACCTGCTCGCGCGAGCCCTGGACGGCGGAAGGATCCTGCGTCGGCCAGTATTCGGCTGCGATCGCCATGGTGCGGGTGAGTTCGAGCGCACGGTGGTGGGCTTCCGGCGACAGCGAAACCACCACGTCGAAGCTGGTGTCCTCGAGCTCGTCGAAGCTTTGCGCCTTGTGCCGCGAAATATCGATGCCGACCTCCGCCATCACCGCCGTCGCGAAGGGGTCGAGCTCGCCCGTGCGCACGCCGGCCGAGGACACGAACACCTTGCTGCCGTAGAGGTGCTGCATGAGCCCGGCCGCCATCGGCGATCGGATGGAATTCTCGCTGCATGCAAACAGCACCGCGCTTGGAATGTCTCCCGTCACTGGCTTCTCCGCAGGACTCATCCGCGCCAGTGAAGGGCGCACATGAGGGTGAAGAGTCGCCGCGCCGTATCGAAGTCGATGTCGACCTTTCCTTTGAGACGTTCCTTCAGAAGTTCGCTGCCTTCGTTGTGAAGGCCCCGCCGCGCCATGTCGATGGTCTCGATCTGGCTCGGCGTCGCCGTCTTGATCGCCTTGTAGTAGCTCTCGCAGATCAGGAAATAGTCCTTTAGGATCCGGCGGAACGGCGACAGGGCAAGCCCGATGGTGCCGCAGCGCTCCTCTCGCGCGTCGTGAATATCGAGGACGAGGCGCCTGTCTGCGATCGTCAGATGCAGGCGGTAGGGGCCGGCGTCCTTGCCCTCGACCGCAAAGGAATTCTCCGCCAGCAGGTCGTAGATGGCGACATTTCGCTCATGTTCGGCGTCGGGCGAAGGGCCCCCGCTCAAACTGGCGTCGAGGTCGATCGACACCAGCCTGTTCGTTTTTTCCCGTTGCTCGGGCGCCACGCGTGGATCGCCTCTGCTCTCTTAAGCGACTGCTCGTGCCATGGGCTAGGGCGTGCCCGTCACGTCGTGCATGGGTTTCTTCGCCGTTTCCCACTGCGGCCCCAGGTCCTCAAGCTTCACCTCGATGCATTCCACCGCGAGTCTCAGAACGCCGCCGCCGGCAAACGACAGCACGATGTCGCCTTCCGGCGCCTCGCGCGGCTCGAAACCGATCGACAGGAGCATCA
>DATBMX010000339.1:0-3102 GCA_036554625.1 Aestuariivirgaceae bacterium | reverse complement strand
GATCCTACCCCGACGCAACTGGGCAAACGGCAGGCGTCTTACCAGCTTACTCTGGCTCCGAATGAGCGCTTTTCTTTCATCGTCGTGGCGAGTTGCGACTTGTCTGAGGGAGCCAGCCCACCAAACTTTTTCAAGGCTATGTCAGTGGTGCGGCGTCGCTTGAAGTTGGCTGCGGGGCAAGCGGCGGCGGTGGAAACCTCGAATGATACGTTCAACGAGGTGCTGTGCCGGTCGGTCGCCGATCTCTACATGCTCATGACGGACACGCCCCAAGGTCCGTACCCTTACGCCGGCATTCCTTGGTATTCGACCGCGTTCGGACGCGACGGCCTTATCACGGCTCTGGAAATGCTCTGGCTCGACCCGAGCATAGCGCGGGGCGTCTTGGGGCACTTGGCTGCCTATCAGTCCAAGGTCAATGATCCTTTCTCCGACTCTCAGCCGGGCAAGATCTTGCACGAAATGCGAGGGGGTGAATTGGCTGGTTTGGGCGAAGTTCCATTCGGCCGATACTATGGAAGCGTCGACGCGACTCCGCTCTTCATCATTGTTGCATGTCTGTATGCGGAACGCACTGGCGACGACTTGATGCTCGCTGAGTTGTGGCCGGCGATCGAGGCGGCGCTCGCGTGGATTGACGGGCCCGGCGACAGCGACGGTGACGGCTTCGTCGAATATTTCAGAGCAACCGAGCAGGGCTTGGCCAATCAGGGTTGGAAGGATTCGCTCGATGCGATTTTTCATGACAACGGCCAGCTTGCAGCGGGACCGATCGCACTTGCGGAAGTTCAAGGCTACGTTTACGCGGCCAAGCTGCTTGCCGCCAACGGCGCGAGAAAATTAGGTTGGGAAGACCGGGCCATCGATCTCGAAAACGAGGCGAACCAACTCGCAGCGCGGTTTGAGACGTTCTTCTGGTGCCCAGAGATCGAAACTTACGCCGTTGCCCTCGATGGCGCCAAGAAACCTTGCCGGGTGCGAACGTCAAACGCAGGACAGTTGCTTTTTACCGGCATCGTGAAGCCCGACCGCGCCGCGACGATCGTTGGCGGATTATTGGGACCGGACCTGTTCTCGGGTTGGGGTATCCGCACGGTTTCGAACCGCGCCCAGCGATACAATCCCATGTCCTATCACAACGGGTCAGTCTGGCCCCATGACAACGCTCTCATCGCGCTCGGCTTCGCGCGCTATGGACACAAGGGCGCCATCGAGCCGGTCTTCAAAGGCATGTTCGAAGCCGCTGCCTACATGGACCTGAGGCGGCTGCCCGAGCTGTTTTGCGGCTTTCAGCGTCGCCGCGGACGAGGGCCAACCCTCTATCCGGTGGCCTGTTCACCACAGGCCTGGGCGAGCGGAACCCTTCTCCTGATGCTCCAAGCCTCGCTGGGACTGGAATTTGACCCGGTGCGGAGCGAGATTCGCTTCCGCGATCCACGCCTGCCGGGATTCCTCGATTGGGTTCTGTTGAGAAATCTGCGTTTGAACGAGTGCAGCGTCGATGTAAGGGCCTACCGTCATGCCGAGAAAGTCTCGGTCGAAGTCATGCGCGCGGAAGGAATGAGTCGCGTCTCCGTCGTTGACGGCCATGCGACCAATTAACCGAGCTCGTAAGCGCCGGAACGAACCCAGCCAAGTGACGTTGACTAAACGCGGCAAGTCTTGCCGTGCAAAAGGAAATTGGCATGAGTACGACAGGAGAGCAGCGACCCGCATTTACCTCGGAGGCTCTCGCGAGTCTCGAGCGCGCGATGGATGACGTGTTGGCGGAATTGCTCGCCGCTGGCGTGCTCTCGAATCGCGATGTGGATGAGGCGCGAACGAGATTGGCTCGGAAGCTGATGAGGTTCGCGTCTTCGGGCCGGACTGTGACCCAAATTCGTCAGCTTCTATCGCGTGCCCTTCGTAACGAACAATCGTCCGCTCGCGCAAGCGCGCGATCGCTGTCTTGACGAGGCACGGGTATTCGTAGGGCCGCGGTGAAATGCAGCAAAGATGTTGCCGAGGTTGCGACCTCCTGCCACAGGCTCAATCGGCAAATCCCCTGGAAATTCTTGTTTTCTGAGGCCTTCGATCCGGATTTGTCGGCAACTGATCGGTGCGGCGCGCGTTTTTATTAGATGGGGGCAAGCGTTCGGACGAGTGCGAACATCAGGCGGCCCCTATGGATGATCTTTGCACATTCACCCGACATCCGGTTGCGTTTCTTGCCCGCTACGTAAGACGGCGCGCGATTCCGCATGGCTTCATTCTCGCCGCCGTAATTGGCGCCGTCGTCTGCTCGGTCGGCGCGCAATACGGCGTGAAGATGCTGGTGGACACGTTGAGTGGAGCAACCGTGGTAGCCACCAGCGTGTGGGTGGCTTTCGCAGTCCTCGCCAGCCTCATCGCCGCGGACATGCTGTTGTGGCGTCTTGCCGGCTATATCGGGAGCTACACCTTCACGACGGTAACCGGGGATATCCGTCGCGATCTGTTCCGGCACCTGACCGGTCACGCCCCGAGCTATTTCGCCGATCGGTTGCCGGGGACGCTGACAAGCCGCATCACCGCGACCTCAAATGCCGCCTATACGATGGAGAATATGCTCGTCTGCAATGTGTTGCCGCCCTGCGTGGCGACCCTCGCGGCGATCGCGCTCGTCATCACCGTGAGTCTGCCCATGGCCGCGGTGCTATCGGTGATAGCGGTCGTCGTGGTCATTGCTATGTTTCGCATGGCTGCCGCCGGCGAGGATCTGCATCACCAATTCGCGCATCAGGCCGCCTCGGTCGATGGCGAGATGATCGACGTGATTGGCAACATGCCCAGCGTCTTGTCATTTTGTGGGATCCACCGCGAGCACCGGCGCTTCGATCGCACCGTCGGTCGTGAATTGGTTGCCAGGAAGCGAAGCCTCTTCCACCTCGAAAGGCTTAGGCTGCTGCACGCGGCGGTCACTATGCTGCTCGCCATAGGCCTGCTGGGTTGGGCAATTCTGCTGTGGCAACAAGGGCTCGTGACACCGGGCCAAGTCATACTCGTCTGCACGCTCGGTCTTGCCGTGCTGCACGCAACTCGCGATCTCGCGGTTGCGCTCGTCGATGTGACGCAACACATGGC
>DATBMX010000240.1:0-2562 GCA_036554625.1 Aestuariivirgaceae bacterium | reverse complement strand
CCCATGGCGTAATAATAGGAGCGGTGCGGGGCGCGCTGCGGACCCTCCGTGACGTGCCGGCTTGGCAGTTTGCTTTTGGTGAAGGTCTTCGCGTCCATTCTTTGCAATCCCGCCTGTGCCGATCCGGCGCAGACAAACACTGACCATACTTCCTACGCAGGCGGCCGCTTTGCGCGTGCCGCCACTCAACTCCTCGCCTTCAAAAGCAATCGCGAGGTGACCTGGGGATGGACCAAGGTGACGCGGAGCCGCATTGAACCGCTTGCTTAAGCTCGACGCTAAGGGCTGTTTGAGGCGGAAAGTAGGGGAATTGTGGAGGAGATTTTGATTTGGTGCACAAAAACAAACCCTGTGACAAAATTGCTGTTGATTAAATTTACCAACTCTTAGAAGGCCGCCAGACATACATCGGCTCGGGGTTGGCGGGTATAGCTACAACCAGAGGCCACATGCTCCAAGCTGCAGCCGCATCCAGGCCCGAAGCCACGGGAGGGGTTCCCCTTCACGTAACCTACGCGCCTCGTCCAGGGCTCCTGCGCCTGACGCTCACCAATTTTCTGCTCAATCTCGCCACCCTGTTCATCTACCGCTTCTGGGCCAAGACCAAGGTGCGCCGGCACGTGTGGTCCTGTGTGCATATCAATGGTGAACCGCTTGAATATACCGGAACGGGCAAGGAGCTGTTCCTCGGCGCGCTGATCGTCTTCCTGCTGTTCATCCTGCCGCTCGTTCTTTTGGCGGTCGGGACCACGCTGTGGCTCGGACCGCAGCATCCGATCGCCTCGGCGCTGCAGTTTGCCGGCACTCTGCTCTTTCTGCTGTTCATGGGGTTCGCCATTTACCGGGCCCGCCGATACCGGCTCAGCCGTACCCTGTGGCGGGGAATTCGGGGCACGCTCGTCGGCTCGGCGTCTGCCTACAGCCTCCTCACCTTTGCCTCCTTCCTGCTCAAGGGTCTGACGCT
Organism: Aestuariivirgaceae bacterium; assembly: GCA_036554625.1. Lineage (GTDB taxonomy): Bacteria > Pseudomonadota > Alphaproteobacteria > Rhizobiales > Aestuariivirgaceae > DATBLQ01. The sequence continues at coordinate 1,598 of DATBMX010000240.1, read as the reverse complement.
TGGCTGGTCAACACCCGCGTTGAACACGGAGCTGCAGAAGCGGATCGTGAGCGAAATGCGTTTCGGCAATGCGCCATTCAGCTTCAGGGGCAATGCCGGGGCGCTCTATCCCGCCTATGCCGCGTCGTGGTTCGGGATGCTGTTTCTCATCCTCATCGGCCTCGCCGCGGCGTCGGGCCTCTATTGGGTTTTCTTCACAGGCGTGTTGCGCCGAATCTTCGACCCTCAATCAGGTACCAACGACGGCTTTGCGGCCGCGCTCCTGCTTGCGGTGGCGATGGGCAGCTTTCTTCTCTATGTGCTATATCTCGCCGTGTGGTCCATCTATGGGGCCAAGGAGATGAGGGCATTCGCGGCCTACACCGGTCTCCACCAAGCCCGGCTCAGACTCGATGCAACCGGTCCCAGCCTGTTCGCGCTGTGGCTCGGCAATCTTCTCATCTTCATTTCGACGATCGGCATCGGGACGCCCTTCATCCTGCAGCGCAACATGCGCTATTTCTGCGACCGGCTGACGATCGACGGCACGGTCAACATCGCCAGCATCGAGCAATCGCGAGAACCTGTGCTGAAACGCGGCGAAGGGCTTGCCGAAGCCTTCGACATCGATGGCTTCTGATCCCCCGCTGACAGCGTCCGCGCAGTTCTTCGACGGAAAGACCGCGACGGCGCATCGCGTGGATGTGACGCTCGACGGGACAAGGCTTCTGCTTGAGGGCGCCTCCCCCGATTTGCGGCGCATATGGCCGCTGCACCGCCTGCAGGCCGTCGACATGGTCAGCGCCGAGCGGCCCCTGCGCCTGAGCCACGAGGATTTTCCGGGTGAGAGACTGGTGCTTCACGATCATGCCATGGCGGAGGCGCTGAAGGCCAGATCGCCCCAGCTTTCACAGCGTCTCGGCGGGGGAGCCATTTTGCGTTTCGCCCTGGTGACGGCCGCGGGCCTGCTTCTCGTCGCGGCAATCGGCTATGGGCTTCTCTCCATGCTTCCCCCTGCGATGGCCCGCATGATGCCCGAGGAATGGCGGGAGCGGTTGGGCCGGCAGGCGGAGGAAACATTCCTCGGACGCTTCAGCGAATGCCGATCGCCCCAGGGCGTGCGCATGCTCGCCGTGATCGGCAGCCGCCTCTACGCGGCGGATACGGACAATGCCCCCGATTTTTCGGTACGCGTCTACAATTTGCCGATGATCAATGCCTTCGCCCTTCCCGGGGGACGTATCGTGCTTTCGGGCAAGCTGATCGAAGCGGCCAAGAGCCCTGAAGAAGTCGCCGGCGTCCTCGCCCATGAACTCGGACATGTCAGCCACCGCGATCCCGAGGCTGCCATCGTGCGGATTACGGGGATACAAGTGCTGATCAGCCTCGCCACGGGAAGCGACGGGGGCAACGTGCTGTCGAACCTTGCCGGGCTCGCAACGCTCTTGCGCTACACGCGCTCGGCCGAAGTGGCGGCGGACAGCTATGCGATCGAGCTTCTCAACAAGGCGCGCATCGATCCTCTGGGACTCAAACGCTTCTTCGAGTCGATCCGCAGGCTCGAGGAAGCAGCGAGAATCCGGATCGGACCGCTCGGGGGGATGCTGGCGACGCATCCG
>DATBMX010000314.1:0-5247 GCA_036554625.1 Aestuariivirgaceae bacterium | reverse complement strand
GCCATTCTTCGAGGCCATTCGCCAGCTCGGCAACGACCTACCGCGCGGTTCGGTGGTTTACATTCACCTGACGCTCCTGCCGTTCATTCCAAGCGCTGGAGAGCTGAAAACCAAACCAACCCAGCACTCGGTCAAGGAATTGCGCTCGATCGGCATCCAGCCGGACGTCATACTATGCCGCACGGATCGGCCGATACCTGAGAACGAGCGGCGCAAGATCGCGCTGTTCTGCAATGTCAGGCCTTCCGCCGTCATCCAGGCGCTGGACGTTCAGAGCATCTATGACGTGCCCATCGCCTATCATAGCGAAGGGCTCGATGCCGAAGTGCTCGCGGCATTCGGCATCAGGGCCGCGAAGCAGCCCGATCTATCGCGCTGGCGAACGATTTCCGATCGCATCGCCAATCCCGAGGGTCAGGTCAACATAGCGGTGGTGGGCAAATACACGGGCCTGCTTGATGCCTACAAGTCGCTGAACGAGGCCCTGGTCCACGGCGGCATAGCCAATAAGGTGAGGGTCAAGCTCGACTGGATCGAATCCGAGATCTTCGAGAAGGAGGATGCGGCGCCGCACCTTGAGGGTGTGCATGGCATTCTCGTGCCCGGGGGCTTCGGCGAGCGAGGGTCGGAAGGAAAGATCAGGGCTGCCACTTTCGCGCGCACGCGAAACGTTCCTTATTTCGGCATCTGCTTCGGAATGCAAATGGCGGTCATCGAGGCAGCGCGCAATCTCGTGGGCATCAGGCAGGCGAGCTCAACCGAATTCGGCCCGACAAGCGAGCCCATCGTGGGATTGATGACGGAGTGGATGAAGGGCAACGAGCTGGAAATGCGTCGCAAGGGCGGCGAACTCGGCGGAACGATGAGGCTCGGCGCCTATGAGGCGATGCTCGCCAAAGACAGCAGGGTTGCCAAGATTTACGGCTCAACGCGCATCTCGGAGCGCCACCGTCATCGTTATGAAGTGAACACGCGCTACCGCAACCAGCTCGAAGCGGCAGGCCTGCGCTTTACGGGTGTTTCGCCAGATGGACTCCTGCCGGAGATCATTGAAATACCCGATCATGCATGGTTCATCGGCGTGCAGTTTCATCCCGAGCTCAAGTCGCGCCCCTTCGAGCCCCATCCGCTTTTTGCCTCCTTCATCCATGCGGCGGTTGAGCAAAGCCGGCTCGTGTAGCTGGACCCGGATCAGCCGAACAGGCGGAAGCGACTGATATCATAAGGCCCCAAGTCGATTTCAGGCTCGGCGCCGCGCACGAGTTGGGCGACGAGGCGTCCGGTGATCGGCCCAAGAGTCATGCCGAGATGGTGGTGACCGAAGGCGTAGATCACCTGCGGCGCCTTGCGCGACCGGCTGATAACCGGGAGTGAGTCCGGCGTCGACGGCCTGCGGCCCATCCACTCGCGGGTTACGCGGTCGCTGAGGCCCGGAAGGACTTCACGTGCCCTGGGCAGAAGACGGTGGATGCGGGTGAAATCGGGAGGCGCATCGAGGCCGGCGAGCTCTTCGCCGCTCGTCATCCGAATGCCGTCCTCCATGGGAGCTAGAACAAAGCTGTCTTCGGGAAAGCAGACCGGACGCCTCACCTCTCCTGCTTCGCCCGGATCGATATTGAGATGGTAGCCACGCTCGGTGTCGAGGACGACCTTGTCACTCATCATGCGGCAGAAGCGCTTCGACCATGCGCCGGCAGCGACCACGACCTTGTCGAATTGCCGCATGCCCAAATCGCAACGCAGCTCGACTGCACCGTTTTCGAGAACCTTGAGAGCCTGAACATGCTCGTGCACCAAGCTTCCTCCGGCGTTGACAAAGGCGCGCGCATAGCCCTCCACAAGGAGGTGGGGCAGCTTTATCGAGGCTGAATCTCCATGGTAGAGTCCCTTGAAGAAAATTCTCGCCAGACGTGGTTCGAGTTGGTGAATCTCGGAAGGCTCGAGAACTTCGTAGCGAATGCCGTGCTTGTCCATAAGCTCGCGCTGAAGCGCCGTCGCTTCGAAGCCGCGTCTGGTTCTGAAGAGCTTGAGCCAGCCGGTCGGGCGCAGGAGGTCGGCGGCGCCGGCGAGACCCGCAAGCTCAAGATGAGCCGCGTAGGCCGCACTTAGGAGGGGCTTGAGAGCGGCCGCGGCGTGCTCGACCCGCGAGTGCCTGCCTTCCAGAATGAAGCGAATGAGCCAGGGCGCGATCTGTGGGAGGTATGACCAACGCACGCGAAGTGCGCTTGCGGGATCGAACAGATAGCGCGGCACTTGTCGCAATACCGCGGGCGTGCTCGTCGGCTCGATGGCACTTGTGACGATGGCCCCTGCATTGCCGAAAGAGGTCGCGGTTCCCGGCCGGCGATGATCGACGACAGACACGTCATGACCATCTTTGCGGAGATAGAGAGCAGCGCTCAGGCCTACGATACCGGCGCCGATCACGGCAATCGATTTCGATGTGCTGTCGTGCAAGGGAACTCCAAGGGGTGGCAGGCAAGCTATGACTTGCGATAAGTTTGCCTGCAAGCACTTCCTGGCCTGGCATGAAAGGCATCGATCATCTGGTTCTATGCGGGAGATTGCTCGCCGCCATGCGTGAAGCCTACGCGAAACTTGGCTTCACGCTCACGCCCTCGGCTATGCATCCCTTTGGTACAAAGAACAGCCTCGTGCAACTCGATCGCGTGTTTCTGGAACTGCTCAGCATCGACGACCCGGACAAGATTCCCGAGCATGGGCCAAGAGATTTCAGCTTTGCCGCCTTCAATCGCGATTTTCTTGAAAGAAGGGAAGGTTTCTCCATGCTCGTGCTCGATAGCGCCGATGCGCGAGCGGACATTGCCAAATATCGTGCCAGCGGTCTTAGGACCTATGAGCTGTTCGAATTCTCACGACGCGCCAAACTGGCAGGCGGCGAGGAAGCGACGGTTGGTTTCTCGCTCGCCTTCGTGTCATGTCCTCAGATGCCGCTGGGCGGGTTCTTCACCTGTCAGCAGCAGGCGCCGCAGCATTTCTGGCAAGAGGCCTATCAGCAACATGTGAATCGCGCTCTCACCGTCACCGAAGTGGCCATTGTTGCCGAGCATCCTCGGGAGCTTAAAGCTTTCCTCGAAGGTTTCACGGGTGCGCGCAGCGAAACGTCAGGCGAAGGATTTCGGATCAAGACGGTGCGGGGTGACATATCTGTCCAGACGAGTGTCGATTTCGAGCGAAGCTATGGAGTCGCCTCTCCAGAGCTGAGCGACGGACCGCGTTTTGGGGGATATGCTGTCGGGTTGCAGGACAGGGGTCCGAGAGGTGACTTGGCCGGCCGGACAGTGAATCTATTTGGTACGGCAGTTCGATTTGAAACGCTGCCGGTTGCAGGGCAAGGGCAGCGCCGTTAGAAGTCCACTGGCAAAGGGGCAGACGGGACTTCATGACCGCCATCGCCAACATCAAGGCTCGTGCGATTCTCGACAGTCGCGGCAATCCCACCGTTGAGGTGGATGTGCTTTTGGAAGATGGGTCGCTCGGCCGGGCTGCGGTGCCCTCCGGAGCTTCGACAGGGGCGCATGAGGCCGTTGAGCGGCGTGATGGGGACAAGAAGAAGTATCTCGGCAAGGGCGTGCTTGGGGCCGTGGCTTCCGTCAACGGCGAAATTGCGGCAGCCCTGAGCGGCATGGATGCGGAAGAGCAGATCGCCCTCGACCGCACCATGATTGCGCTCGATGGAACGAACAACAAGGGGCGGCTCGGCGCCAATGCAATCCTCGGCGTTTCGCTCGCCGCGGCCAAGGCGGCGGCGGCTTCGCACGGCTTGGCGCTCTATCGCTATGTGGGCGGCAGCGCGGCGCACCTCCTGCCCGTTCCGATGATGAACATCCTGAATGGCGGAGTTCATGCCGACAACCCGATCGATTTCCAGGAGTTCATGATCATGCCGGTTGAGGCGAGCAGCTTCGCTGAAGCCGCGCGCATTGGGGCAGAAATCTTCCAAACGCTGCGTGCTGCGCTTAAGAAGGCCGGCCACAGCACCAATGTCGGCGACGAAGGCGGCTTTGCACCCAATCTTCCCTCGGCCGAAGCCGCGATCGATTTCCTCATGAAATCGATCGAACTGGCCGGCTATCGGGCTGGCACTGATGTTTATCTTGCTCTCGATTGCGCTGCGACGGAGTTCTACAAGGCGGGAAGTTATGTTTACGAAGGCGAGGGCAAAAATCGCTCGCGGGACGAACAGGCGCGCTATCTGGCCGGGCTGGTCAGAACCTATCCCATCATCTCCATCGAGGACGGTATGGCGGAGGACGATTGGGAGGGGTGGAAAGCGTTGACGGAGGCTTTGGGTAATCAATGCCAGCTCGTGGGGGATGATCTGTTCGTCACCAACCCCGCGCGCGTCAAGGAAGGAATCAGCAGAGGCGTCGCAAATGCGCTGCTCGTCAAGGTGAACCAGATCGGCACGCTGACCGAAACGCTCGAGGCAGTGGACTTGGCGCGCAAGGCGGGCTATTCCGCCGTGATGTCGCATCGCTCGGGTGAGACGGAAGATGCAACAATTGCAGATCTTGCGGTTGCCACGAACTGCGGCCAGATCAAGACGGGGTCGTTGGCACGGTCTGACCGCACGGCGAAGTACAATCAGCTAATCCGCATAGAAGAGGAACTCGGGCCCCAGGGGGCCTATGCCGGAAAAGCGATACTCAAAAGCTGATGCCTGGAACGATGCGCATCAAGAACATACATATTATCGTCTCTGCCCTGTGCGGCGTGGCAGGCGTTTTGATTGCAGCCATACAGACCTTTGGCGGCGCTGAGACCGTTCCCGTCGAAGTGAAGGTCGAGGTTAAGGATTCGCCGGCGCATCGCACGTCTGCATCGGCCCCCGCTACGGTCAATGGCGATGTGAAATCGCACGGCAGGCCTGATCTCGGCCCTAATGTCACCGAGATAACGCCGAGCGAGCCTGCCGGCTTTGCAGTGGCTTCGCTCGATAGGGCAAAGTTTCTGCCCGCGACGAGACCCGATACGCCGATGCGCTTCACCCTGCCGGCTCTGTTCGATGGCAACTCTTCGACCTATGTGAAGCTCGTTCCACCCGAACAGGACATCGACTTCATCGTCGAGTTCCCCTTTGCGCAACCGATCACAATCACTGGAATTGAGATCGATGCCGGCGATGCCGAAGGCGCCGCCCCAGAGAAGTTCGAAGTGATGATCCTTCCCTCCGGCAGCATGGAAGGGAGCGGCCGCGCGGTGTCGAGCTTCGAGCTGCGGCCG
>DATBMX010000122.1:0-15775 GCA_036554625.1 Aestuariivirgaceae bacterium | reverse complement strand
GGTACAAGGACAAACCCACACTGGTTCGGGCGACAGAAGCAGATGGAATGATCGAGCATTTGCGGGCGCCCGACTATCACATAAACCCCATTGACAAGAGCGGCTCGCTTGTCGTGACCGAGTGGGGTTCTGATCTATGCGACTTCATCAGAAACGAATCGGGATTGGAAACGATGGTTTTTGATTCGCGTGACCGCTACCTCGGCATCGATGGCGAGTTTCGCGATGTGTTTGTCAGCCGGAAGAACCAGGTCGTATGAGAGCTACTTCTCGGGTTTGCTAGGCGGCCGCTTGGACATGTAAGCGGGCGGATCGCTCGTCGGGAAGCTCTCGTCAGAGGCTTCGTCGACCTTGTCCCAATGTTTCGGAGGATCGCGCATAGCCTTTGGACCTGCCGGTCTGATGGGGGACTCGCTTGGTCGAGCTATGGCTGCTGCTCCTTGGGCGCGCTTGCTTCTCTCCGATTTGGTTTTCTTACGCTTTGCACTTGTCTTTCGCATGTCGAGCCCATTGCTCCTTGCTATACTCTCTACGCGGAGCCCGTCATTCGGTTCCGAGAGGTACCGCCTGACGGACGTGCAGTGCCGTGTGCTCAACCTGCGGGCAGCAAGGCGTAAACCGCCATTGCTGGACTTTCGGAACAACCGCTGCCAGGGAGAAGGTTTCATGGATCGAGATCGCGCGCGCAGCTGGATGTGGTCGGAGGCCGTCGAAATGCTGGCCCGGGCCGAGCGTCTGCACCAGGAATTCTTCCGGTTGTCGGGTTCTGTCTCACGCCTTCCGGCATGGGAACCTCCAGCCGATATCCTCGAGACCGACAATGAGGTGCTCGTGCTGGTGGCACTTCCCGGCGTCGATGCGCAACGCATTGAAACGAGGATAGAGGATGGTTATCTCGTCGTCTCGGGAACCCGGACGCTCCCCGGGGAACTCAGGACCGCGATCATCCATCGTCTTGAGCTTCCTCAAGGACGTTTCGAAAGACGCCTGGCGCTACCGCCAGGACACTATGCCAACGCCAAGCAGGCGGTGACAGACGGATGCCTGCTCGTCACGCTCGAGAAACAATGACGAACGCTAAGGACGAGACGGACATTGCCGGCGGCGCGGCGGAGCGAAAGCCGGCGGACTCTGCCCGCCTGCCACAGGATGCGCTGATCATCATTCCAGTCAAAGACACGATCCTGTTTCCCGGCCACGTTCTGCCTATCGCCATCGGCAAAAAGAAATCGATTGCCGCAGCACAACAGGCGGTTCGCGAGCAGCAACAGGTTGGCATTCTTCTCCAGCGCTCGGCCGAGGCATCCGATCCCGCTCCGATCGACCTCTATCGAATGGGCACCATCGCGAACATCGTGCGATACATCACAGCACCCGACGGCACGCATCATATCGTGTGCCAGGGCGAGCAGCGTTTCAGAGTGCTAGAGTTCCTTGACGGCTGGTCCTTTCCCGTCGCCCGCATCATCAGCATAGCAGAACCTGAGACACGCTCTTCTGAAATAGAAGCTCGATTCCTGCACCTCAAATCACAGGCGCAGGAAGCCATGCAGCTCCTGCCCCAGGCGCCGCCTGAGCTCCTGGCCGCCATTCAAAGCGTCACCTCCCCCTCGGCATTGGCTGACCTCGCCACGGGTTACATGGACATTCCGGCCGAGCAGAAGCAGGAAATCCTCGAGACGGTCGAGCTCGCTGCGAGAATGGACAAGGTCTCGCGCCTGCTTGCTCATCGCATCGAGGTGCTGCGCCTGTCGCAGGAGATCGGCCGCCAAACGAAGGCAGCGCTCGACGAAAGGCAGCGCGAGGTTCTGCTGCGGGAGCAGATGGCTGCAATCCAGCGTCAGCTCGGAGAAGGCGAGGAAGGCAAGGCCGCCGAGATGAGCGAGCTCAGCGAGGCCATCGCTAAGGCCGGAATGCCCAAGGAGACCGAGGAGCAGGCCCTCAAAGAGTTGCGCCGGCTGCAACGCATGCCGGACGCCGCCGCCGAATACGGCATGGTGCGAACCTATCTTGAATGGCTCATCGAGCTGCCGTGGAGGATTGGCGAGGAGCCGCCGATCGATATTTCCGAGGCCCGCCTGATCCTCGATGAGGATCATTATGGACTGGAGAAGATTAAGCGCCGGATCATCGAATATCTGGCCGTGCGCAAGCTCTCACCAGGCGGAAAGGCGCCGATCCTTTGCTTCGTCGGTCCTCCCGGCGTCGGCAAGACGTCGTTGGGACAATCGATCGCGCGCGCCATGAAACGCAAATTCGTTCGGGTGAGCCTCGGAGGTGTCCACGACGAAGCTGAAATCCGCGGCCACCGACGCACCTATATCGGCGCGCTTCCGGGAAACATCGTGCAGGCCATCCGCAAAGCGGGTGCGCGCAACTGCGTGATGATGCTCGACGAGATCGACAAGCTCGGTGCGGGGATTCATGGCGACCCATCCTCGGCTCTCCTCGAGGTGCTCGATCCCGAGCAGAACAACACGTTTCGCGACAATTATCTCGGCGTGCCGTTCGACTTGAGCCGAGTGGTGTTCATCACCACGGCCAATACGCTCGACAGTATACCGGGACCTTTGCGCGACCGCATGGAGATCATCAGTCTTTCGGGCTATACGGCGGAAGAAAAGTATGAAATCGCACGCCGTTATCTGGTGCCGCGACAGCTCGAAGCTAATGGTCTGAAATCGGGCCAGATCGAGCTTAACGACGACGCGCTGCGTGCGATCATCCAAAATTACACGCGCGAGGCCGGTGTCAGAAATCTCGAACGCGAGATCGGCAAGAGTTTGCGCCACGCCGCCGTGCGATTTGCCGAGGGCCATAAGGAAGCGATCAGGATCTCGAGGAAAGATCTGGCGGCCATCCTCGGCTCGCCGAAATTCGAGAATGAAGTTGCCATGCGCACGAGCGTACCAGGCGTCGCTACCGGGCTTGCATGGACGCCCGTGGGCGGCGACATCCTGTTCATCGAAGCAACGCGTGTGCCAGGCACTGGCAAGCTTATTCTGACGGGCCATCTTGGCGATGTCATGCGCGAGAGCGCGCAGGCCGCTCTGAGCATCGTCAAGAACCGCTCCGAAGATCTTTCCATCGACCCCGAGCGGTTCGGTAAGGTCGACATTCACATTCACGTGCCGTCCGGGGCAATTCCCAAGGACGGGCCGAGCGCCGGGGTGGCCATGTTCATGGCCTTGGTGTCGCTTCTCTCTCAGCGCACCGTGCGCAGCGATACGGCCATGACAGGGGAAATCAGCCTGCGCGGCCTCGTTCTTCCGGTGGGCGGCATCAAGGAAAAAGTCATCGCTGCCCATGCGGCAGGCATCAAGAGAATCATGCTGCCGGCGCGAAACCGGAAGGACTTCGAGGAGGTTCCGGAGGAAGTGCGCAACTCGATCGAGTTCATCTGGCTCGAGCGGCTCGACGAAGCCGTGTCATCCGGACTCGAAGCAAGCTAGTATCATTCCGAGCCCCGCCATTTGGGCAGGGGGTTGCTAACCGCTTTCGACGATCAGCCTCGAGCCATCGACTCCGGTGACCTTCACCCAGCTTCCCTCGGGAAGTTCGGGTCCGACGATCTCCCAATAGGTGTCCTCGATCCTGAGCTGACCACGGCCCTGTTTGATCGGCTGCTCGAGCATGTATCTCTTGCCCACATAGTCGAACATGCGCTGGTTCAGATTGGGCCGGTCGCTCTTCATCACCTGTCGGCGCTTCATCCAGGGATTGGCAATGGCGATAACGCCGATGGAGAAGACGCCGAAGAGAAGAACCTCGATCTGCCATGGCATGGGCACGAAGAAGTTGATAAGCCCGACCATGGCGGCGGCGACGCCAAGCCAAATCAGGAAGACGCCCGGCAAAAGCAGTTCGGCGATGAACAGTGCGGCCGCTAGAATCCACCATGTCCATATGCTGCCGTCGGTGATGATGATGTCCATTCTCGCGCCTATCTCAGCGGCACGGAGGGGACGCTGCGCTGCTGCGGTGAGGCGCCGTCGCCACGGCTCCCCTGAACTTCCTTGGTGAGCTCGAGTATCCCGCCTAACGCACCCAGAAGCGAGGTTGCGTCGACCGGCAGCATGAGCACCTTCTGGTTGGGCGCGCTGGCGATGGCCTCTAGCGCCTTCACGTAGTTGTTGGCGACGAAATAGTTGATGGCCTGTATGTTGCCCTTGGCGATAGCGTCGCTCACCATTTTGGTGGCCTTGGCCTCGGCCTCGGCAGCGCGCTCACGCGCCTCGGCGTCGCGAAATGCCGCTTCGCGCCGGCCTTCGGCGGCGAGGACGGTAGCTTGCTTTTGTCCTTCGGCAGCGAGAATCTGCGATTGACGCAGGCCCTCCGCTTCGAGAATAGCGGCGCGCTTGTCGCGCTCGGCCTTCATCTGGCGCGCCATCGAATCAACCAGATCGCGCGGTGGGTTGATATCCTTGATCTCGATTCTCGTCATCTTGACGCCCCAGGGGGTGGTCGCCTGATCGACGACGCTCAGCAGCCGATGATTTATCTCGTCGCGCTGTGAGAGGAGATTGTCGAGGTCCATCGAGCCCATGACGGTGCGGATGGTGGTCATAGTGATATTGAGAATCGCATTCTCGAGATCGTTCACCTCGTAAGACGCCTTGGGTGCGTCGAGAATTTGGAAGAAGGCCACGCCATCAACGGTGACCATGGCGTTGTCGCGCGTGATCACTTCCTGACTTGGAACCTGAAGCACCTGCTCCATCACGTTCATCTTGCTGCCGATCCTGTCTATGAAGGGGAAAATCACAGCGAGGCCGGGGTGGAGCGTGCGGATGTATCTTCCAAACCGCTCGACGGTGTAGTTGAAGCCCTGCGGCACGACGCGAACCGCGCGCGCCAAACCGATCAGGAAAAGCAACAGCAATATGAGGACGAAGACGTTCACACTGTCGAACATTCCGGTATTCTCCCTTCGCGCATCGAAGCTTTGCTTCAGGCGACCGAGCCACAATATCATGCTTCGCGGCCACACAGCGAGCGCACCCGCGGCGCACGGGGTTGGCGCCCGGCACCTGCGACGCATCGCCGCCTGGGCCTGCACTAGCATTCGGAATGTATTTCTCGCATCTATGCGCCGGTCACGAGGCAGGCGCTCGGCCGCCAGCTGCTGCAGAGGTCCTCGTTTTTGCTGTGCGTTTCGGGCCTTGGAGGTCGGTCATGCTATTGCCGCGAAAGCGTGAAAGGTTCACAATTGACAAGCGGCCTTCTGGCCTCAAGGAAGATTCGCAAGGGAGATGGAGATGCGGGAAAAGGGCGGCACGAACGTGTCCAGCGAACTAATCGCGACAGGAAGCCGGGGCGTCTTCGAAGCAGCGCTGAGATGGCAACAGGAACTGATGCGATTCATGGGCCGAAGAATGGCTGGCTATGTCGAGCTTGGCGGTCAGCTGCCGCAATGCCGAAGCCCAAGCGACCTGCTCGAGGTGCAGACGCGATTCATTCAGCAGATGCTGGCCGACTACCGCAGCGAGGCGGAGTGGATCGCCGGTCAATTCCCCATTGCGGACAAGCCGGTTCAGAAGCAGATCGACCGCGCATTCGACAGCTATGAAGACACTCTGCTGAAAGCACAGCGCGATGCAGCCAAGATCATCGATCTCGCGAAGGATCAGGCGCAGCGCATTGTCGAGAGCGCGCAAGCGCAAGTGCCGCGCAAGGCGGGCGAGCAAGCCGGACGGCGCAACAAGAAGGCCGCCAGTCATTGATGGCGCGGCATGCGGGACGGCTTGCCGCCGGAGCTATCTGCCTCGTCGCGGCGTTGGGAACTATTCTGTTTCCTGCATCTGACGGGAGGGCCTCGTCTCCTCCACCGGGTCGGGGAGAAGCGTCGCAGGCACGACAGGTTTGCGAAATCATCTCGCAGGAAGCGCAGAGGAGCGCCTTGCCTGAGTGGTTTCTGGCGAGACTCATCTGGAAGGAAAGCTCCTTCAATCCAAATGCCGTGAGCCCCGTGGGAGCGCAAGGGATTGCGCAATTCATGCCGGCAACGGCAAAGGAGCGCGGGCTCGACGATCCCTTTGAACCGCAACAGGCGCTGCCGGCTTCGGCTGCGTTCCTGTCCGACCTGCACAAGGCGTTGGGAAACCTCGGCCTTGCCGCTGCGGCCTATAATGCAGGAGAGGCGCGCGTTCGCCGGTGGCTGGCCGGGGAGGGGAGCCTGCCCGAGGAAACCCGACACTATGTTCATTCCGTCACTGGCCACCCGGCAAGCGATTGGACCAAGAGCGAGGCGCGCCATCCCATTCCACCGATCGGCGAGGCCAAACATTTTCTTACGGATTGCGTGAAGCTCGCCTCGCGGGGAATCGACGTCTCGGCTGCGCCCCTTATCAAGACGAAATCGGCAGAACGAAAGCCATGGGGCGTTCAGGTCGCGGGAAGCCATTCGGAGTCGGCGGCGCTTGCCGTTTTCGCGCGGCTAAAGCTCCGGCATCCCGAACTTTTGCGCAATGCCGAGCCCGTGGTTCTGCGCAAGCGCAATCCCGGAATGGGATCCCGGCGCATTGTGAATGTGCGCATCGGATCGGAAAGCCGCAACGAGGCTGATCAGCTCTGTGCAAAGCTGCTCGCCAAAGGAAGCGCTTGCGTGGTGCTGAAGAACTAAAGGGCTTCCGCTACATGATGCGTGAGGCTTCGGCTTCGGTCGGAACACGTCCTTCCGGCGTCAAATTGTCAACGGCTTCCGGCAAGGTACGCGAAAGACGCGACAGAAGCTCTTCACGCGACAGGCCGGTCTTCTCGGCCAGGGTGGCTACAACATCTGCCCCCAACGCGCGCTCCAGCTGATCTGGAGAGATCGTCTGGTTCGGCCCCTTACGGACCCAGGACTCGGCTGCGTCTCCCTGACCCGTCTGACGGAAGCGGTCAACCAGATCGCCGATGCCGCCGCTCAACACGCTGCCGCTGGTGGCTCCACCCAGGATTCCGCCGAGGCCGCCCAGCACGCCGCCCAGACCCTCCTGCCGGCCGCCCTCGCCAGGAGGACGGTCTTTGTTCTGGCCCATGCCCCGAATGGCCTCGGCCAGCTTGTCTCGATTCTGATAGCCTGCAAGAGCAAGCAATCCCAAAAGCGCAACCATCGACGGCATTCCGCGGCTCATGTTAACCTCCGTTTGAAAGCTGAACTGGTCAACACTCGCCAAGGGGAGAAGTTCCAGCCCCGCATTGATGAAGGCGGCACTTTGGAACCATTTTTCGTCCCGGCCGTTGTGCGCCAGCTTGGCAGAAGCTCGGAGTCGCATCATGGGAATCATCTGGACCATCATCATCGGCTTCATCGCGGGCGTTATAGCGAAATTCATTATGCCCGGCCCGAACGAGCCGTCGGGATTCGTACTTACAACGGTCCTCGGGATCGTCGGCGCTTTCGTTGCAAGCTATCTCGGCCAGGCGCTCGGCTGGTACGGACCGAATGAAGGGGCAGGGCTGATCGGCGCTGTGGTGGGCGCGATCATCGTTCTCTTCGTATGGGGACTTTTCACTAAACAGCGCGCCTAAGCGCTATTCGCCGGTCTGCTTCTGCTGGCCGCGGCTCCGGGCAGCCAAAGAGATGACATTGGCGACGCTGCGCAGAGAACGCCCGGCGTGGGCAACGACGGCCGGGGGCGCTTCATCTGTCTGAGCCGAATCATCGGGGTCAAGCATTGCGGCCTGTTCGGCTGGCGCTTCATCCGAGGGCCCAGGATCGGACTCCGGAGGCGCGGCTTCACTGCCGCTGTCGCTCAAGTGTGAGGCTTCGGGTCCGTCGGCGGCGAGCGTGCCCGAAAGGCGCGCGCTGTCGATGCCAACATTCAGCTCGGCTAGTCTGGCGTTAAAGGTCTGGTCGAGCTGCCTCAGCTCGTTTTCAAGCTCCGCCGTCTCGCGCTCGGCAGCGCTAAGCTGCTGCTCGAGGCTGCGGCTGCTTTCATCAAGCGCGTCTATGGCATCGGCGCTCATCCGATTGCCGTCCGGGGGAAGGGGCGATCCGGCCTCCGGCGGAGGAGAAGTCGCAGTCGCGTCGGATCTGAGATTGGCAAGCTCGATCTTCTGATGAATCAGATGGCGTCGCTGAGTCTCGATCTGCTGAGAAAGAGAAGTAAGGTCGGCGATGCGTTTCCTTAAGCGATCCTGAGCCGAGAGAGACTGCGGGCTCAGGAGCACGCCGGCGGCTTCGCGGTCGGCAATCTCCTTCTTCATGGCGGCGACCTGACGATTGCGGTCGGTGAGCTCGGCGCGCAACTTCTCGAGCGTGTGGGTGAGCTTCTGGATTTCCTCGTCGCGGCCGCGCAACTGCTCCTTGATCTGCTGAACGCCTGCCGTCCGGGCGGTGAGCTCCTGCTCGAGGGGACCGATCTGCAGGCGCAAAGATTGAATTTCGGTGTCGCGCTCGTTCAGTTGCCTGTCTCGCGCCCTCAGCTCAGAGATCAGATGGTCAATGCGATTACGGTTGCGAGAGACTTCCGCCATCTGCTCGGCAAGCTTGGATTTCAGGTCGTTCATGCGCAGCTCGAGCCGGCGCGACAGCATGGCATATTCGGCGCGCAGCCGGTCTCGGTCCGATTGAAGCTCGGCTATTGTGGTGGGTGTTGAGCGCTGCATGCGCTTCTTGCCCAGGCCGAGGGCGAAGACCCAAGCGATACGGCCCAGAAACAGGGCGATCAAGGCCGCCACTGCGAAGCCCAGCGCCACCAGCATGATGGTCTCGATCTGAGACATTCCCTGTCCTCGATACTAGGGAGACTAGGCCGCCCCCAATCCCCGACGCAGCATAGTGCGGAGGTTCCCGCTAGGCGATGACAAAAATAAGGACGGCAGGCCGGAAGCGGCGATGGTTAACCGGGGATAATTCCGCGTTGCCGCGCTAGAAGGGATTCCACGTGGGATTCGGTGAATATTTGAGATAGCCGGCATTGACGCCGAGCCGCATGCCGAGACCCGTGCGGATGGGCGCAAGCCTTACATGTCCCGCCTGCTGAAAGTTGACGCCAAGCCCGCCGATCACATAGGCCGCACCCTCAACGCCGGCGAAACGGTCATAGATATCATTGGGATGCTTGAGGCCATAGACGAGGACAAGAACGCGCGAGCCATTGCCGCCGAAATCCCAGCCTATGGAGGGGCCCTGCCAGAAAATTTTCTTGCGATAGCCGTTCTTCATGAAGAGCGTGCCCTCGCCATAGCGCAGGCCGCCGATCAGCGCGCCTGAGCCTTCCTCGCCGACGATGTAGCCATTGGGCTCGCCATGGCGCTGAAAGGCATATTCCACGACCGCCGCCACTTCCTTTGTGGCGCGCCCGAAAACTTTGTGCCCCTTGGCGACGATTTCCTCAGACGTATAGGTGTCGGACTGTTCGGGCGCGGATTTGGCGTTCATGGCGGCCGCGTCCGAGAGCGCGGGTGCAGCCGCGAGCAACCCAACGATCAAAGCCCAAGCCAAAGGCGCGCAGCGTCGAAGATATGGCATGATCCCACCCCTTTGCATCCCGGTTACTCCACATCGGAGGTAGCAGAAAGCCACTTCCAAAGCGTTAAAGGAACGTTAGGCCCCCCTTGCAATGAAGGAGGGATTGGCGAAGCTCGGCTTGCCGTAGGTCAGGGGCGTGCCGTGCAAGGTCAAGACCTTGCCGCCTGCAGCCGAAAGAATCGCGTGGCCGGCGGCCGTATCCCATTCCATCGTACGGCCGAAACGCGGATAGATGTCGGCCTCGCCTGCTGCGAGGAGGCAGAATTTGAGTGAGGAGCCAGCACACAGAAGCTCGCCCACGTCGCAGGAATTCAGCCATACCTCTGTCTCTGCATCGCGATGCGAGCGGCTGGCGACGACGCGCAGACGATGCGCAGGCACGGGGAGCGCAGACAATCGGCGGAAGGGAGGCCCTGCGATCGTGAAATCAGCAGCAAGGGCGGATTCGAACGCTCCCTGGCCTGTCTCTCCCCAAAAGAGCCGCGCCTTTGCCGGCGCCAAGATCACTCCCGCCACGGGCGAGGAATTCTCGACGAGAGCGATATTGACCGTAAACTCGCCATTGCGCGACAGGAACTCCTTGGTGCCGTCGAGCGGATCGACCAAGAAGAATATCCCCGGCTTGGACGTGTTTCCGTTCAGATAGGCGCTCTCCTCAGAAATGACGGGAATATCCGGAGCAAGGCGTGCGAGGCCCGCAAGGATGATGTTCTCGGCGGCAAGGTCTGCAGCCGTGACCGGCGTCGCGTCGTGTTTCCAGCGGGTTTCAGCGTCGCCCGCATAAATGGCCATGATCGCTCGGCCGGCATCAATGGCGAGATTGAGAAGGCTCGTCATGAAAAGCGAGGGTTCCGCACTATTCATGGAAAACTTCTCAGCCATCGGGAAGAGAACGGGGTTGGCCTTGCGCCAGCGCTTCGTGTATCAGGTCGCAGGTAGCATATAGCGGAGCGATTCATGAGCGGCAACCTGATGCTGAGCGATCTCGACCTTGCGGCCCTCCTGTGCAGCCGAGTGTGCCACGATGTCATCTCGCCCGTTGGCGCCATTGCCAACGGCTTGGAGGTGCTCGAAGACGAGGATGACGAGGAAATGAAGCGCGTTGCCATGGATCTCGTGAGGCGTTCGGCGAGGCAAGCGGCGGCGAAACTGCAGTTCTGCCGGATTGCCTTCGGCGCCGCCGGATCGGCGGGGGCCGTCATCGATCTTGGCGAAGCGGGCGACACGGCCAAGGCTTTCGTGGGCGAAGAGAAGATCAAGCTCGAATGGCAAGCGCCGCGCGTGGCGCTGCCAAAGACCGAAGTGAAGCTACTGCTCAACATGATGCTGCTCGGCATGGCCGCTGTGCCTCGCGGCGGGGTGGTCTCGGTGGCGCTTGAAGGCGGGGCGGGCGTGGTGCGGGCCAGCGGTGATGCCGCACGCGTGCCCGACAGGGTGGCGCAAGTGCTCAATGGGCAATTCGACGCGCAGGAGCTCGACGCCAGACTGGTGCAGCCTTACTACACGAGCAGGCTTGCCCAGCAGGCGGGTTTCGCACTCCAGTTCGAAGCCGATGGCAACAGGATTACGCTCAAGGCGCGACGTGGCGAGGAGCGTGCGGCGTAGAGGCTCGGAAGCGACCGAGCGCCGGGAGAGAATAAGCAGCGCGGACTAGGCCGTCTCGCGCATGTCGGAAGGCGCATCGCCGTTCTCGCGCAGGACGTAGCCGCGTCCCCACACGGTTTCGATATAGTTCTTGCCGCCTGCCGCTACAGCGAGCTTCTTGCGAAGCTTGCAAATGAACACGTCGATGATCTTGAGCTCCGGCTCGTCCATGCCGCCGTAGAGATGGTTGAGGAACATCTCCTTGGTGAGCGTCGTGCCCTTGCGCAGGGAAAGAAGCTCGAGCATCTGATATTCCTTGCCGGTGAGGTGAACTCGCTGGCCGCCCACCTCTACCGTCTTCGTGTCGAGATTGACCACGAGGTCGCCGGTGGTGATGACGGACTGAGCATGACCCTTCGAGCGGCGAACGACGGCATGGATGCGGGCGACGAGCTCATCCTTGTGGAAGGGCTTCGTCATGTAGTCATCGGCGCCAAACCCCAGGCCCTTGACCTTGTCCTCGATGCCGGCGAGACCCGAGAGAATCAGAATGGGTGTGTTAACCTTGCTCACGCGCAGAGACTTCAGAACTTCATAGCCGCTCATATCGGGCAGGTTGAGGTCGAGAAGGATGATGTCGTAATCATAGAGTTTGCCGAGATCGACACCTTCTTCACCGAGGTCGGTGGTGTAGACGTTGAACCCTTCCGACTTCAGCATCAGCTCAATGCTTTGCGCCGTCGCGGTATCGTCTTCTATGAGAAGAACCCTCATGCGAATTCCCTTCAATCCATTTCATCGGCAAGCGGACACTGCCAGTGAGCACGCATCTCCGAGGCGACGCTAACCTGCAGGTTAATACTGCCGGTAAGATACGCCGGGAAAGGTTAACAAAGCCTAATTCATGAAGTCCAGCAAAGGACTTCCGTCACCTTCACACGCGGCATTTTTGCTCGAAAACCCAGCGACACGCACTCAGATTGCGAACGGGGGACCGGCACAAGCTACTCTCGTAAATGGGTGTAATCCAGGGTTTACCGAGCCTTAAGGCAGGTCGTTCACAATTACTCGAAGCCGGAGATTTGAACCTAGTCGATTCGTCTGGGACTGCAAAGGGAAAGCTCCGGTCCGGCAGGCGCGCAGCGCATTTCCGGTCAGCGGTTACTGAAAGAGGCCATGTAATGCGTTCAAGAGAAAACCTGTTGCGGCTGCATCGCTTCAAGCATGAGGAGCGCCGTCGGCAGGTGGCGGAAATCGAGGCGATGATCGCCGACTTCCTGAAGAAGCAGGACGAGCTAGACGCCCATATCCGAATGGAAGAGAGCCGCAACGGCATCTCCGATCCCAACCACTACAATTATTCCACGTCGGCCAAGGCCTCGCGGGTGAGGCGTGACAATCTGCTGCATTCGATCGGAGAGCTCAAAGACCAGCTCGACACGGTCAAAACGGCGCTGGCGGAGGAAGAGGCAGAACTACGCAAGCTCGAGCTCTTGGCGGAAAAAGAGAGCGAGGCGCGCCTGGAGGTACAGGCGAATACGAGCACACCGCACGTGTCCTACATACGCTAGGATTTCCCCTTAACTGCGGACAGCCGATGGGCGCGCAGCCTGCTGTAGACGGGGGCTGCGTCATCGGCAATGCGCTGCAAATGCTCCGGCAAAGCGACCTCAGGCGAAACAGTGGGCCTGGCGAATCCCTTCGAGGCATGGACGGCATTATACCAATGCTGCCCCCAAATGCCGTCGAAGCGTTTGGGACCGGCCGGCCATGAGAGCATTCGCTCCGAAAAGCCGATCCCCAGGGCATCGCAGAGACAGCCAAGCGCTTCAGGCGGATCGGCCAGTATATCCTCGGCGTCGATCACGACAGGGGCTGATCCCCGGGCGTCGGCGACAAGCTTGAAAATCTCCCATTGCTCCAGGATGCCGATGTCGCGCAGCGTCACCGTTTCCCATTTGCGGGCGTAGCTTGCGAGAACGAGTAGCGGATCGCGGATGAGAAAACCGTTGGTCAGCTGCAGAATCCAGCGCCTGTCGAAGCCCGGAAGCATGTGATGGGTCATGTGCTTCTGGTAAAAAAGACTCTTGCCTTCGCCAGGCGGTGACAGGCATCGCGCCACGACAGTTTCATAATCGGCATCGTAGTGTGCCATGATCTCCTCGCGCAGAGGATGGGGGTTGCCGCGCTGCTTGAGCGAAAAGGCATAGAAGGGCTCGTCCCACACTTCGCAGTCGGCCCGATTGCCGAACGAATACATCATGGCGGTGGAGATGTTCCGCGGCCCCGACCACATCGCGATATTCACAGACATCAAAGCTTGCGCGTGGCTTCCCTTAAGGCGAGATCCTTGTACGCCGTGATGAGCTTCAGCGTCACCGGGCCCGCCCCTTGCCATGCGGTAGCATTGGCGAGCGGATGATGGACGAGCCGTCCGTCTACTTCGCGGACCGGAACGCAACCGGCGAACGTGCCGGTGGCGAAAATCTCATCGGCGCCATAGACGTCGTATAGGGAGAAGGCTTTCTCGAACACCGGTACGCCCAAATCGCGGCACAGGCGGATAATGTTGCCGCGAGTGATGCCAGGAATGCAATATTGCCCCGTCGATGTCCAGACCTCGCCGCGACGCACGATGAAGAAATGAGTCGAATTGCAGGTGGCGACGAAACCGTGCGGATCGAGCATGAGAGCCTCGTCGGCGCCGGCGTTCATCGCCTGGATGCAAGCGGTGATGCAGTTAAGCTTGGAATGGGAATTCAGCTTCTGGTCCTGCACATCGGGGTAGCCGCGGCGTACATTGACGGTGAAGAGCCGCAGGCCACGATTGAGCAGATCGGGATCGGGCAGTTTGTACTCCGGGATGATCACGACGGTGGCGGGGCCGATCGTCATGCGCGGGTCCTGATAGGGCGTCGACTTGACGCCGCGCGTCACCATGAGGCGGATGTGCACACCGTCGCGCATGTCATTGGCATCGAGACAGGCGAAGATGCGCTCGACCAGTTCCGCGGGGGAGAGGCCGATATCCATGAAGATGGCCTTCGCTCCCTCATAGAGCCGCTCGATGTGAGCGCGCAGAAAGGCGATGCCGCCACTCACGAGGCGCATTCCCTCCCAGACGCCGTCGCCCAGAACGAAGCCTGAATCGAACACGGACACGACTGCTTCATTGCGCGACAAGAGCTTGCCGTTGACGGAAATCTTGATCCGGCTGTTGCGCGGATCGGCGGTGAATTCGTGAGTGCCTTTGGTCATTTCCTCGACTTTCGGACGTCCCGCGCTTATCGCAAGAATCGGGTGGCCGGTCAAAAGATCATGCAGCAATGTGCGATGTCGAATAGATCGGAGGTGTATGCATGCAGGGAATTCGCGCGATCGGGATCGACAGCACGCTTGCGCAACAAATACGCGCCAGCCGGCGCGACGTGTTCGGCGGTATGGCCGAAGTCTGGCACGCAAAGGAGTCGCTT
Organism: Aestuariivirgaceae bacterium; assembly: GCA_036554625.1. Taxonomy (GTDB): domain Bacteria; phylum Pseudomonadota; class Alphaproteobacteria; order Rhizobiales; family Aestuariivirgaceae; genus DATBLQ01. Next base: position 1,258 of record DATBMX010000122.1, on the reverse strand, counting down.
CTGCCGTGCCGCCATTGTCTTGAGGAAGCGCCGCTCGACAGCACGGTGCTGCTCGTGTCATACCGGCCGTTGGCTATGGACACGCCTTATGCCGGGCGCGGCCCCATCTTCCTCTGCGGCCATGCGTGCGCTGCTTATGAAGATTTCGAAAGCGTGCCGAAGACAGTGGCGAGCCGGCATGTCAATCTGCGCGCCTATACGGCTTCGGGACAAATGATCTATCGGCACTCGCGGCTGGCGCAGGGTGAACAAGCCGGAGAACAGGTCTCAACCATGTTCGAAGACGATGATGTCGCCGAGGTGCATGCGCATACGGCGCTGCATGGCTGCTACTTGTGCCGGTTCGTGCGCGTCTAGGCTTCCATATCAGGGCGACGGTCAGGAGCCTCCCAGGCGTGATCGTCCAAATGCATGTCGGTGCGGCGATCACCGGAAAGGACGTGGGTCATCTCCTCGCGCGCCGCACGGCTTGCATCGATCAACGCCGCCTGGTCTCCCGCCAGCGGTGCTGCGCGTCTTAGCTGCTGCTCGTCGAAATGGCGGAAAGTGCGGGCCGCCCGGGCCGCGGTGTAGCGGTGAACGCCAAGAGCGGCCAGCGCATCCTGCGCCATGTCAAGAGAGGAGCCGAAGACTTCGCGATAGACATTGGCAACGCCGGCGTTGATCAGGTCATAAGCGTGGACACGGTCCCAGGCTCGAGCAAAAAGCACGAGGTGAGGAAAGTGGCGCTGCGCCGTCGCCGCAATCTCCAGGATCTTCTCCTGATCGTCGATGGCAATGACCAGGATCCTGGCGTCGGTCGCGCCTGCTGCCTGAAGCAAATCGACGCGCGAGGCATCGCCGTAAAACACCTTGAAGCCAAACTGGCGCAGCGCCTCCACCTGCGCCGCGTCATGATCAAGCACGGTCGTGCCGAAGCCCTGGGCCTGCAGCAGGCGAGCAATGGTCATGCCAAAGCGGCCGAAGCCGGCGATGATGACGGGATTGTCCTTTTCGTCGATCACATCGGCTGATCGTTCCTCGTCCAGGCGCTCGAAGCGCGGCGCGACGATGCGCCGGTGGATAATGAAAAGGAGGGGTGCAAGCGCCATAGACATGGCGACGGCGGCCGTCAAGAGAGCAATCTGTTCAGTGGAGAGCAGGGCGAAGTTCGATGAATAGGCGAGCAACACGAAGGCGAATTCGCCACCCTGGGCGAGAGCAAAGGCGAAGAGGAGACTATCGGGCAAGGTCAGGCGGAAGAGGCGCCCTACTGCAA
>DATBMX010000115.1:0-3045 GCA_036554625.1 Aestuariivirgaceae bacterium | reverse complement strand
GGGCGGAGCTGGTCGCCATGAAGACCACCGGCACGAACGAATGTCTTCCGCGCGTCAATAAGTGCCCACGGATAGTGATGACCACCGCGGTCGGCCGGGCGCTTCAAAACCTCTATGTAGCTGTCGTGGAGGAGGACCTCCCAGGCGACCTGGTTTCGTTGATCAGGCGCATGGATAAGGCCTCCCACGCGCAGCGGTAGACCATGGCCGGCGCGAAACTCGCGTCTCTCGGCGTATCATTGCTCGTCGTCATAGGCGTAGTCACGGCGTCGGCCCGGGACGAAAGGCGAGGGGAGCGTGTCAGCGGGGACGCCGATCCTGTTATCGTTCCGCGTTCGGTCGCGCAGGCTCTTATCGACCCTGATTTTGACCCAGAGGTCACCGGATCCACAAACAAGAGGCGAGCAGAGAAGCGTTACCAAGCCTGCGACAGATTCAAATTCTATCCCGAGCGGCCGCTGGAGCGGCAATTCGAGCAGGCCTGCTAGGCAAAGAAAAGGCCCCGCTTTGGGAGGAAACGCAGGCGGGGCCTCCGCATGTGTTGCGATGGTGGCGGAACCGAAGAGGGGATGAAACGGCTCCACCGTGAGCTAGCTGCTATGCCACCTGGTGTCCGCCGTCATTGACATGGATTGAGCGTGACCGCAAAAAAATTGAAGGTCCTGTCAGTCGATGCTGATGACCGTTTGCCCTTCTCTTGCGACTTGGCGACCGGGCCACTGCTCTTCTGTTACGCGCCATGGGTAAGCGAGACGAATATCTGAAGCAGGCGGAACAATGCCGCGCCACCGCCCGACAGATGTCGCTTTCTCTGCACCGGGAGCAGCTAATTGCAATCGCAGAAAACCGGGAGCGGCTTGCCGCTGAGGCCGATGAGCTGGAGGAGGAGACGCGGAGCGCGGCGTCGGCTGCCGAGCGCCGACAGACCTATTCCTCCGATTGATCGGGATTGGAGCTGGGAAGAAGCCCTCGCAATGTTTCGATTACCTCATGCTGGCTCATCGGTTTTTCGAGCCGCGGGGCGCCGGAAAATGCTTCCTCGTCATCCGCAATGCCTGACGGCTTGCCGGTCAGGATCAGAAAGGGGACTCCTCTATCCTTCAGCCTCTGCGCGACTTCAACGCATGGGCCGTCGCTCAATTCGATGTCAAGGATCGCCGCGTCTGGCGTTTGCGTTGCAAGCCACTTCAGGGCCGCGGCGCAACTTGCGAAAGGACCGGCGACCTCAAACCCAGCTTCCCGCAAATCCTGCTCCAACATCATACAGATGAGGCCGTAGTCTTCGGCGATCAGGATGTGAGGAGCTAGCGGTTCAGGAGCGGCCACGGGGCATGGCCTTTCAGAGAGGAGCCATGATCCTCCCGCCTCCGGTCGCAATCAAGGCAAAAGAGCTTTTGGCGAGAAAGCAGGCCAGTTCAGCGACCCCGCGGCGCTTCGGATCTCACAGAACCAGCCCGAGTCGTCGTCGCCGCTAAGTTCTGCATCGGTAATGAAAGTGCGTGCAGCCTCCGACCCTTCGCGGGCGCGACGTTAAGATCCGGAAGCTCGAACCCGCTCATCATCCAAGATCAGCCTGCCCGTCGGAGCACGGAGATGGAAGAAATAGCGGGGCATAGGTGTTGTTGACGGAGACAACTGACCGCCGCAATCACCTAAATCAAGTCCCCTTTGAACGGAGGCGGCGATGCCCCCCGTTCACTCGCCGCGAACGCTAGCCTAAAGATGGCTTTGCTACGAACGGCACGTGCGGAACCTCATCTCGCGCACTTTATGAAGAGAGTAGGAGTCGGCCCATGTTCACCCTGGAAATAGGCGGCAAACCTGTCGCCCTCATACAAGCGGATCAGACTGAGGCTCGTGAGTTCTTCGAAGCCGAGACGTTCAGGCAGGATATGCAGCGGTGGGTGTCCGACGGTAAACCAGTTTGGGACGGCCATGCCGAGTTCAGCATCAGGCCCGCTGCGGATGAAGAGATACAGCATTTCAAAGGTCCGGATCCAAATCCGCCGCACGGCGCGGAGCACGAAAACCACCCCGTAGTGATGTTGCTCATTGATGCGTATGATCCGGATGACATTGAGGAGGACTGAGAGCGCCCCGAAGAGATGGCTCTCGTCACCAATCGTCCTGGTCTGGGGCGGGGAGGACAGGCTATGGCCGACTTACGTCTTGTGAGCGAACAATCGGAGGAAGACATCCGCAAGGCCGAAGCGGAACACGCGCTCCGGCAGCCGGTACGAGAACTCGCCGCCAACGTTCTGCGCGTCGTCAGAGGTGCAGGAGACCCGGCACGGCTGAGCGGGCAAATGTGTGACTGCCTGGACGCGTTCCAACGGTATCGCGACACCTTCGGCGTCTGGCCCGCCTCTTGGACGCTGGGCGAGATCCTCCAATTTCCGAGTGAGTTCCAGGAGACGCTCGAAAAATTCGATCACGACAGCCCCGAACTGCAGAGATGGGCGAAGAACGGGAAACTCGATCAGTTGTTCGCAAAGGATGCAATCGGCAAAGCAGCATTGCAAATCATCGCGGCCCGCCTGCTTGGCCAGAAGCTTCAGATCGCAGCGGGCGAGTCTCAACTCAGTGGCGCCGTTCGCGCTTTCGAGGAGGCGAACGAGCGATATCGAGCTTCGCTCAAGGTATCGATTAGCGACAGGGCAGGGCCAGCCATCAAACGGCAACGCAAGCGAGCGACGCGCAAGGATAAGCAGCCGGGCCGGCCTTCGTAGCAATCGTCGGCTGCGGCCGCGCGAAGTGCTCTAAACGCCTCGCGCGGCCTAGTCACCGCCACGTCTCAGACCATCATTGGCGGTGGCCGACTCAACATTATCACGGTTGGGCTGTGCCAGCCGCTCTAGCTGCTCTTGTCTTATTGATTGAGGGAGGCGGCTCGCCACGAGACGGGGGTCGCGGCCAGTGAGCGACGGACCAGGGTGGGGTGGCTCGCCACCTTATCGCTGCTGGCAAGGGTCCACACCACTCCATCGGGCCGGGCTGGCTTAGGAGCTGTGCTAATCACAGTAAATGACGCAATGATCCAGATAG
>DATBMX010000070.1:0-6365 GCA_036554625.1 Aestuariivirgaceae bacterium | reverse complement strand
CCAGGTTGGAAATTCGTCCTTCACTTTTTCGAGCGCTTCCGAGAGGCAGGTGACGTTGCCATGGCCGAAGATGCCGAAGAGCCCGGCGAACAGCGGCTCCTCGTGCCCGTCGATCGACGTGCGCTGCGCCATGAGATAGCGAACCAGCGCCTGAGCCATGGTGAGCCTGATCGTCTTCATGCGTACATACCTCCCGAGCCGCAATGGCGACGCCAGCCGCTGTTGTCGATCTGGCGGGCTGGACGTTTTGCGCCTTTGCATTTACACAACCACCCTACAACCAGAAAAGCGCTGGACGGAAGAGGCAGGGGTGTACGAAGGCCTTGGTCTTTATATCGACGGCTCCTGGCGATCGGGCTCCGGCCGGCGCACTCTTGCCGTCATCGATCCCGCGAGCGAGAGGCCGCTCGGAGAGGTGCCGGTTGCCGAAACGTCAGATGTGGAAGCGGCCATCAAAGCAGCTGAGAGGGCGCGTCATCACTGGATGAAGGTCGATCCCTGGCAGAGAGCCAAGGTGATCCGCATGGTCGCAGACCTGATGCGACAGCGGGAGGCGGAGTTCAGCAGCATGGTGGCGCATGAGCTTGGCAGGCCCTTGAAGCATGTGGGGGGAGAGGTTGCTCTTTCAGCGGATCAGTTCGAATGGTTCGCCGAGGAGACAAAGCGGCTTTATGGTCAAACCATCGAAAGCCGACTGCCCAACGGACGCATCGTCATCTCGCATGAGCCGGTAGGCGTGGTTGCGGCATTCACCGCCTGGAACTTTCCGCTTGTCTTGCTCGCCCGAAAAATCGCGCCAGCTCTCGCTGCAGGTTGCTCTATCATTTGTCGCCCGTCGGAGGAAACGCCGGGGTCGGCCATGCTGCTCGTCAAGTGCTGCCATGATGCTGGCGTTCCCCACGGCCTCGTCAACCTGGTTCTCGGCAAAGCCAAGGATATTGCCGAGACGATCATGGGGTCTCCGCTGGTCCGAAAAATCTCGCTCACCGGCTCGATCAGCGTCGGCAAGCAACTGTTTCGCCAGAGCGCCGATACGCTCAAGCGGATGTCGATGGAACTCGGCGGTCATGCGCCGGTGATCGTGTGCGCAGATGTCGACGCAAGCAAGGCCGCCGCTCTCACTGTACCGGTGAAATTCAGGAATGCGGGGCAGGTCTGCGTGTCGCCATCCCGTTACTTCATCCATGAAAGCAAGGTGGAAGAGTTCACGACCGAATTCGTGGCGCTGACAAGGAAGCTGAAAATCGGTTCCCCGATGGCAGAGGATACCGATGTCGGGCCGCTTGGCACGGCAAGGCGGCTCGGAAAAATCGAAGCCCTCGTGACAGAGACCAAGAAGGATGGGGCCAAGCTCGAGTGCGGCGGACAGCGGCCGAATGGTTTCAACGCCGGTTTCTATTACGAGCCGACCGTGTTCTCGAACTGCCGCGACAGCATGCGCATCATGCGGGAGGAACCCTTCGGCCCAGTGGTGCCGATCAGCAGTTTCAGGACGGTCGACGAGGTAATCGAAAGATCCAACGCCCTCGATTATGGCTTGGCCTCCTATGTGTTCACTCGCGATGCAGCGACAGCGAACGACATCTCCCGCCGCCTCAAGGCGGGGATGGTAGGCGTGAATACCTTTGCGCTGGCGGCGGCCGAGGCGCCTTTCGGCGGCGTGCATGATTCCGGATTCGGACGAGAAGGCGGCATCTATGCGCTGCGAGACTATCTCGAGCCGAAATACGCGCACTTCGTTCCGCTGTGATGGATTGGGCAATGGCTCTGGTCGTGGTGATCGGCAAGATTCACGAGCGCGGCATAGAGGTGCTCGAGACGCGGCGGGGCATCGACGTCGAGCAGATGGGAAGTCTTGACGAAGCAGGCATGTGCAAGGCAGCGGAGAGAGCGGATGCAATCCTCATCCGCACGAGCAGGCTTTCGAAAGCCGCCATCGAAGGTGCAAAGAGGCTCAAGGTCGTGGCGCGTCACGGTGTCGGCTATGACAATATCGACGTCGAGGCACTCACCATGCGCGGCATTCCTCTGGCTCTCGTCGGAAATGTGAACTCGATTTCCGTTGCCGAGCATGCATTGTACTTGCTGCTCGCGTGCATGAAAGACGGGATGTCCTATGACCGTGCGATGCGGCGTGGCGCTTGGTCAGTGCGAGATTCGCTGGGCGCGCGAGATCTGAGCGGCAAGACATTGCTGATCGTGGGCTTCGGCCGCATCGGACGCGAGGTGGCGGCACGCGCGAAAGCCTTCGGAATGAAGATATCCGCCTATGATCCTTGGGTTTCGGCCATCGGCCCTGATGAGCAGATCCGGTTCCATACTGACCTCCAAGCTGCGGTGAAAGAGGCGGACGCAGTGAGCCTGCATCTGCCTCTGACGCCCGGAACGGCGAAATTGTTCAGTCGCGCACTCATCGAGACGATGAAGCCGGACGCAGTGCTCGTGTGCACGGCACGCGGCGGGCTCATCGACGAGACGGCGCTCGCCGAGGCCCTGAAGGCAGGCCGGCTGAAGGCGGCGGGCCTCGACGTCTTCGAGACGGAACCGCCACCGCTCGATCATCCCCTGTTCGGTCTGGATACCGTCATCCTGTCTCCCCATTCAGCGGCGCTGACGGATGAATGTGCGCAGCGCATGGCGGTCGTCTCAGCGCAAAATTGCCTCGATGGGCTCGATGGGCGTCTCAATCCGGCGCTCCTGGCCAATCCGGAGGTTTTGGGAGGAACGTAATGTTGGGAGTTGCAGTTCTCGGGGCCGGCCGCATCGGCAAGATTCACGCCGGCAATGTCGCGCTCAATCCGCGGCTCAGGCTTGTCGCCGTCGCCGATCCGGTGGCCGAGGCGGCGCGGGCCCTGGCGCAACAGCTCAATTGCGAGGCTTCCACCGATCCCGTGGCGACGGTGGAAAGAGCAGACGTCGATGCCATTATCATCGGGACGCCGACCGACACGCATGTCGATTTCTTGCTGCAGGGCGCTGAGGCAGGAAAGGCGGTGCTGTGCGAGAAACCCGTCGATCTCGACATCGCGAGAGCGGAGATGGCGGCAGAGAAGGTCGAAGAGTTGAACGCAAGAGTCATGATTGGATTCAACCGGAGATTCGATCCGAGCGCCCAGGAACTCAAGCGTCAGATCCTTGCCGGGAAGATCGGCGATGTGCGGCAGGTGATCATCACCAGCCGCGACCCGGCGCCTCCAACTGCCGCCTATATCAAGACATCGGGCGGCGTGTTCCGCGACATGGCAATCCATGATTTCGACATGGCGAGGTTTTTTCTCGACGAGGAGCCCGTCGAGGTCATGGCGATGGCGAGTTCACTCACCGAACCGCATGTCAAGGCTCTCGGCGATTCCGATACGATGATGATCATCATGAAAACGGTGAGTGGAAAGCAATGCCACATCAATTGCTATCGCAAGGCTGTCTATGGCTACGACCAGCGATTCGAAGTCCTCGGATCAGACGGCATGTTGCAGAACGCCAATCTGCGGCCGACAACGGTAAGACGCTATACTGCGCATGAGACCGAGGTGCAGGACCCCATCCTCAACTTCTTCCTCGAGCGTTATGTCGAAGCCTACCGCAGCGAACTCGATCTCTTCGCCGAAGCGGTGCAAAAAGGCACGCAGATGCCGGTAACCGTGCGCGACGGGTGCAAGGCACTGCGGCTCGCCGATGCTGCGGTCGAATCCGCTGCCACAGGAAAGTCGATCAGGGTCTAGGTCGGTGAAAAGCATCGGGGTCGGGATTATCGGCACGGGCTTCATGGGCAAGGCGCATGGGCTTGCCTATCGCGCAGTGGGCGGCATTTTTCCCCTATCCCTCCGTCCCGTGCTCGAGATGGTCGCCGACAGCGACCGCGATGCAGGAAGCCGCGCCTTCGCACAACTGGGCTTCAGGCGCCTCACCCAGGACTGGAAAGAACTCGTCAGCGATCCGGCCGTCGATATCGTGTCGATCACCACTCCCAACGTTTTTCACAAGGAAATGGCACTGGCCGCCATCAGGCAGGGGAAGCATGTCCATTGCGAAAAGCCGCTCGCACCCAATGTTGACGACGCCGGAGAGATGATGCTCGCGGCGGAAGCGGCGAAGGTCGTCACGCAGGTGGGCTACAATTACATCAAGAATCCGCTCATCCAACTTGCCCGCGACATGATCGTCAGCGGAGAGCTCGGCGAGATCACCGGCTTTCGCGGGATTCACGCCGAGGATTACATGGGAGATCCGGCAGCTCCGTCCAGTTGGCGTGTCGATCCCAAGGGGGGCGGTGGAGCCGTGGCTGACCTCGGAAGCCATATCATCGGCATGGCACGATTCCTCCTGGGACCGATCAGCGAGGTGAATGCCGATCTGCAGACGGTCGTGAAGGAGCGGCCAATTTCGGCCGGCTCTGCAGAAAAGCGGCCGGTGCAAGTCGACGATATCGCCCGTTTCCTTGTCCGTTTCGCCCGGGGCTGCGGCGGCACGATCGAGGCCAATTGGATGGCCACCGGGCGCAAGATGCAGCTTGCTTTTGAACTCTATGGAACAAGGGGCGCGTTGTCTTTCACGCAGGAGCGGCTCAACGAATTGCTGTATTTCAGAGCAGGCGAAGGCGGACAAGAAGGTTTCAAGCGCCTGGAGGCGGGGCCAGCCCATTTTCCCTATGGCTTGTTCTGCGTCGCGCCGGGGCATCAGCTCGGGTTCAACGATCTGAAGACAATCGAAGTCGCGCACTTTCTGGAGGCCATTGCCGGGGGGGAGCGCAGGGGGCCAGATTTTCGCGAAGCCTGGGAGATACAGAAGGTGGTCGACCGGGCGATTGAATCCGGGAAAGAGCGCGCCTGGATGAAAATCAGCTGAGCGAAGCCTTTCGCCGCGTCCCGGGCTGCAAGCTCACCAACAGCTTGTCGATCCGCCGGCCATCGAGATCAACGACTTCGAAACACCAATTGCCTTCGGTGAACTTCTCTCCCAGTTCGGGAATATGCTGCAGCCGGTCAAGAACAAAACCGGCAGCCGTATGGAAATCGCGCGTGTCCGGAAAGGACAGGCCCAGCGTGTCGGCGAGCTCTTCAACGGGCGCCTCGCCCGAAATCAACAGGGAACCATCATCGCGCTGGACGATGTGTTTTTCCGGAGGACCCTCCTCGGTCCGAAAGGAGCCGACAATGGTTTCCATGATGTCGGCGGGCGTGGCCAATCCCTGAAAGTGGCCGTATTCGTCATGAATGAGGGCCATGTGGACCGGCGAGGATTTGAGGAGGGCAAGCACGGCGATGGCGTCCATGGTCTCAGGCACGATCGGCGCCTGTTTCACATATTTGGCGGGTGCAAATTTCCGCCGGCGCAGGCTGGCGTCGAGCAGATCCTTGGCCTGCACGACACCGACCACCTTGTCCGGCGAACCATCTGTAACGACGACGCGCGAATGCGGCGTCTCTAATATCTTGCGTCGCATGGCGGCCAGATCATCAGAAAGATCGACGGAGGTGACGTCGCGACGAGGCGTCATCACGGCGCGGATGGGACGGTCGCCCAGCCGCATCACACCGGTGATCATCGAGCGCTCTTGCGGCTCAATGACGCCAGAGCTTTCGGCTTCCGCGACAAGCGCACGAATCTCCTCATCGGTTACATGGCGGCTGTGGGCGTGGCGCTGACCCAGCAGGCTCAAGGCGAGATTGCCCGAGGCGTTCAACAACCAGACAAAGGGCGAGGCAAATCGCGCCAAGAGCATCATCGCGGGAGCAACCCTGCAGGCGAGCTTCTCTGCATTGCGCAGCGCCAGCTGCTTGGGCACAAGCTCTCCCAAAATCAATGAGACGTAGGTAACCGCCGTCACGATAAGGCCGAAGGCCAAGGGCTCGGCAAATCGCAAGGGAACGCCTGCGGCTCTGAGGGGCTGTTCAAGCCTTTCTGCCAATGTTGCTCCCGACAGGGCTCCGGCGAGAACGCCCACCAAGGTGATGCCGATCTGCACGGTGGACAAGAAGCGCCCGGGCTCCGCCGCCAGGGCGAGGGCTCGCCTTGCACCGCGCACCCCCTGCGCCGCCATGGATTTCAGCCGGGCCGGCCTTGCCGAGACAATTGCAAGCTCCGACAGGGCGAGCACTCCATTCATCAGAATGAGAACCAAAATCAGCAGTAGTTCCAGCGCCAACATCGTTTCGCAAGCTTCGCAATCAAAAGAATCCTAGTAGGATGGAAGGAATTTGTCACGCGTTCCGGTCGGAACCGCCTCGCGGTGTCGATAAGTCAGTGGTGTGGAGAAAGTGGCAGTGTTAAGTTCAAGGCATATTCCAGATGAGGTTTCATGCACAGCGAAGGCGCCGCGCGGTCCAATCCTCGCCGGGTTGTTCTCATTACCGGCGCGTCAGGGG
>DATBMX010000057.1:0-3952 GCA_036554625.1 Aestuariivirgaceae bacterium | reverse complement strand
CTTCGACTATCTGCCCAAGCCTTTTGATCTGAATGAGTTGATCTCGATTGCCGGCCGGGCCCTTCAGGACAACAGTCGCCAGCCGGCCCTGCGTGCAGCTCAGGATCACTCGGAAAACCTGCCGCTGATCGGCCGCTCGTCGGCCATGCAGGATATTTACCGAGTCATCGCCCGTCTGACGCAGAGCGACTTGACCGTTCTCATCACCGGCGAGTCGGGGAGCGGCAAGGAGCTGGTAGCGCGCGTGCTTCATGATTTCGGACGCCGGCGCAAAGGTCCCTTCGTGGCCGTCAACATGGCGGCCATACCGCACGAGCTGATCGAGTCCGAGCTCTTCGGGCATGAAAAGGGCGCCTTTACGGGGGCGATCAACCGCCAGAGCGGCCGCTTCGAACAGGCGCAAGGCGGCACGCTCTTTCTCGACGAGATAGGCGATATGCCGCTGGAGGCACAGACGCGGCTGCTGCGCGTGTTGCAACAAGGCGAATACATGCCGGTTGGCGGCCGCACCGCCATAAAGACCAATGTTCGCATCATCGCCGCCACTCACCGAGACCTGCGCGTGCTGATTCAACAGGGTCATTTCCGTGAGGATCTGTTCTTCCGATTGAACGTGGTTCCGGTTCGCATTCCGCCGCTGCGAGAGCGGCCGGAAGACATACCGGATCTCGTCCGCCATTTCCTCGCTCAGGCCGCAAAGGAGGGCTTGCCGGCCAAGCAATTTACCCGCGACGCCCTTGAAGCTTTGGGTCGCTACCGCTGGCCGGGCAATGTGCGTGAGCTGCAGAATCTCGTTCGCCGTCTTGCGGTAATCCAGGCAGACGAGACGATCACGGCAACCATTGTCGAGCAGGAACTCGCCGAGCCTGCGCGAAGTCTGGCGGCAGGAGAAGGCGCAATACTTGCTGGGGAGTCGTCCATATCGCGGTTCATGGAGCGGCATCTCGCGCGCTATTTCGCCGACTTCGGCGGCGAGCTTCCGCCCGACGGCCTGCATCAGCGCGTTCTGCATGAGGTGGAAATACCCATGATCAACGCGGCGCTTGCAGCCACGAACGGAAATCAATTGCGGGCCGCCGATCTTCTTGGCATTAACAGGAATACGCTTCGCAGCAAGATTCGCGGCTATGGGCTGACGGTTACGCGCAGCCCAATAAGCGCCCGCGCCTTGTAGCAATTCTGCCACAAAGCTGTTGATTCTGGGCAACAACAGGCCCATGATTCGGGCGAGAAGCCGGGGGAACCGGCAGGTGCGGGGATGCAGTGGTAATCTCGGTCTCGGACGATACTGCCTTGGCCAGTTCGGAAAATCAGCCATCGCTGGCTGTCGCAAGTCAGCATCCTCTTACGGCTGTGGCGGGCGTCACCGTCGTCGTCCTTTCCATCTTCTGCGGTCTCGCTACCTATTTGATCCTGACGGGCCTGGCGCCGATCAAGCCCAATCGAGAACTCATCGCCGGCCTGATGGCAGCCAATCTCCTCCTCGTGGCCACCATGGCGGGGATGATCGGCTGGCATGTTTGGAAGCTCGTGCACGCCCGGCGCAGGGGGATTGCCGGCGCCGGCCTGCACATTCGGCTGGTCGGTCTTTTCAGCCTGATTGCCGCCCTTCCGGCGATCATCGTGGCGCTTTTTGCTACCGTAACTTTGAGCCGAGGCCTCGATACCTGGTTCTCGGACCGGACGCGCTCCGTTGTGGACAGCTCGGTGGCGGTTGCACAGTCCTACATACGCGAAACCGCTGAGCGCATTCGCGACGACGTCGTATCGATCTCAAGCGACCTCAACCAGCAGCGCCAGCTGTTCGACACGGACCAGCAGGCCTATGTCAAGCGCGTGGCGACCCACGCCGCCTTGCGCGGCTTGTCCGCGGCCTATGTCATGGACCGCGCACGCAAATATTTGGACGTGAGCGTCACCGCCAACAGCAAGATCCATTTCAAGCCACCGAGCGAAGATGCTTTCGAGAAGGCGGAAAAGGGCGAGTTGGTAATAGTTCCTCCGGGAGACGACTCTTTCATCCGTGCCCTGATCAAACTCACCGCGTATGAAGGGCGCTATCTCTACATCTCCCGTCTCGTCGACGCTCAGGTGCTCAAACAGCTTGAGAAAGCACGGGAGAGCAAGGTCGAATTCGACCAAATGCTCAATCAGCGCCTCGGCGTTCAACTCACCTTCGCGCTTGTCTATGCCGGTGTCGCCCTGATCTTTCTCCTGTCGGCAATCTGGCTCGGATTGTGGTTTGCCGACAGGCTGGTCGAGCCCATCATCAATCTTGTAAATGCGTCAAAGAGAGTGTCCCAAGGCGATCTTGACGTGAAGGTGCCGGCCCGCGACGGCCCGGGAGACCTTTCCACTCTCGGTCTCACGTTCAACCAGATGACGGATCAGCTCAAATCGCAGCGCAACGATCTCATGAAAGTAAATTATCAGCTCGACGAGCGCCGTCGCTTCACCGAGGCGATGCTTGCGGGCGTCAGCGCTGGCGTCATCGGGGTTGATCCATCCGGACGCATCGACCTTGTGAACCGCTCTGCCTTGCAACTGTTGCGAATGAAGACCGATCAGCTCATGGGCAAACTGATCAAGGACGCCGTCGTGCCGTTTGCGTCCCTGGTGGAGCAGGCTTCGGCCAAGCCCTCCGGCAGCGCGGAGGGTCAGGTCGCTATCAAGGTCGACGGGCAGGAAGAGCGCAGCCTGTTCGTGCGCGTGACCACGGAAAAGTCGGATGAGGCGCAGCACGGCTTTGTCGTCACCTTCGATGACATTACAGAGCTCGTATCGGCGCAGCGCAATTCTGCCTGGGCGGATATTGCCCGGCGCATTGCCCATGAGATCAAGAACCCGCTTACCCCCATTCAGCTCTCCGCCGAACGGCTCAAGCGCAAATACGCCAAGGAGATTCAAACCGACCCGCAAATATTCGAGCAATGCACCAACACGATCATACGCCAGGTCGGCGACATCGGCCGCATGGTCGATGAGTTCTCGTCCTTTGCGCGAATGCCGAGTGCGGTGCTGGAGATCCAGGACCTGGCGCAGGTCGTGAGAGAGGCGACGATCCTGCAAAGGGTGAGTGCAAGCGACATAGAGATTGATGTCGAAATACCGGAGCACCCAGTTCTGTTATCGATCGATCGCCGCCTCGTGACGCAGGCCGTGACGAATCTCGTGAAGAACGCGCGCGAGGCGATCGAAATCCGCCAGAAGGACGAGCCGCAAGCGAAGGGTTTCATCAAGGTGGAAATTGACGAATCTGCCGATCAGGTATCCGTCAACGTCACAGACAACGGCATAGGACTTCCGATCGAAAATCGGCATCGATTGACTGAGCCTTACATGACGACGCGCGAGAAGGGCACAGGTCTGGGCCTTGCCATCGTCAAGCGCATCATGGAGGAGCACGGTGGCAGGCTGGTGCTCCAGGATGCGCCGCTGAATGGCCACGACAGACGCGGCGCTCAGGCGCGGCTGGTATTTGGCCGGGGGGATGCAACGACAGAAGTGCACCAACGCCCCGCAGCGGGCAATTGAGACTGCAGGAAAGCGAGCGGATCATGGCAGCAGATATTTTGATTGTCGATGACGAGGCGGACATTCGGGAACTGATCGCGGGTATTCTTGAGGATGAGGGCTACCAGGCGCGCCTTGCGCATAACAGCGATGCAGCAGTGGCCGCCATCGAGGAGCGCCGTCCATCGCTTGTGATCCTCGACATCTGGCTGCAAGGCTCCAGGCTCGATGGTCTCGACCTGCTGAACGTGCTGAAGGAGAAGCTGCCCGACCTGCCGGTCATCATTATTTCCGGGCATGGCAATATCGAAACGGCAGTGTCGGCCATAAAGCGCGGCGCATACGACTACATCGAGAAACCCTTCAAGGCCGACCGGCTGATCCTCGTCGTTGGGCGTGCTCTGGAGGCCTTCCGTCTCAAGCGGGAGAATGACGAGCT
>DATBMX010000034.1:0-8817 GCA_036554625.1 Aestuariivirgaceae bacterium | reverse complement strand
TCAGGCGCTCAAGGAGCACGAAAAGGAGGGCGGCATCGCCGGACGCCTTGCCCGCTATGTGAGGAACCGCGATACGCTGCTCGCCGGTATGAAGCGGCTCGGCTTCCACACCCTGCTGGCGCCCGAGGATGCGGGACCGATCATCCAGACCTTCCTCACCCCGCGCGACAGGAAGTTTGATTTCCAGAGATTCTACGACGGGCTCAAGGCCAGGGGATTTGTCATCTATCCCGGCAAGCTCACCAAACGGCCGAGCTTCCGCATCGGAAATATCGGCCAGGTCGATCCGAAGGTCATGCAGGCCCTGGTCGAGGCGGTGCGCGACGCCTTGCGCGAAATGGGCGTCAGGGACATGACGCCGGCGATCTACGAGGAATGAAAGGCTCATGGCTGCGCACGACATGGTGAGCGTCAACGGACGCGCCTATCGATGGCCGAGCTCGCCGCTCGTCGTGATCTGCTGCGACGGCAGCGAGCCCGCCTATATGGAGCTTGCGCGCGGCGCCGGTCTCATGCCCAACCTCGACCGCATCATCGCCAAGGGCGAGAATCTGCGCGGCACCTCGGCCATGCCGAGCTTCACCAATCCCAACAATCTGTCGATTGTGACCGGGCGGCCGCCTATCGTTCACGGCATCTGCGGAAATTATCTCATCGACCCCGACAGCGGCGAGGAAGTGATGATGAACGACCCCAGGTGGCTTAGAGCGCCGACGGTCTTCGCGGCCTTCCACAAGGCGGGTGCAAAGGTTTCCGTGGTGACGGCCAAGGACAAGCTCAGGCTGCTTCTCGGCGATGGGCTGGTTTTCAGCGGCCGCGCCATCTGCTTCTCGGCCGAGAAGGCCGATGCGGCCACGCTTGAGTCGAACGGCATCGAGGATGCGTGCCGCTTCGTCGGCATGAAGGTGCCGCCCGTCTATTCGTCCGAGCTGTCGGAATTCGTGCTCGCGGCCGGCGTCGCGCTGCTAAAGGCAAGAGCGCCGGATCTCACCTATCTCTCCACCACCGACTACATCCAGCACAAGTTCCCCCCCGGGTCGAAGACGGCCAACGACTTCTACGCCATGCTCGATCGCTATCTGGGGGAGATCGACGGCAGCGGGGCGGCGATCGTGCTGACCGCCGACCATGGGATGAAGGACAAGCATCTGGCGAACGGCGAGCCCGACGTGATCTATCTTCAGGATTCGCTGGACCATGACTTCGGCAGCGGCACGTGCAAGGTGATATTGCCCATTACCGATCCCTATGTGGTGCATCATGGCGCGCTTGGATCCTTCGCCACCGTCTATCTCAACGGAGCACAGATAGAGGCAGTGGCAGCGGCGATCGCGCAGATGGAGGGCATCGACGCTGTGCTCGAGCGCAAAGAGGCCTCAATGCGTTTCGAACTGCCGGAAGACCGAATCGGCGATCTCGTGGTCATTTCCGGTGGGGCCAAGGCGACGAAGGTGATCGGCACGTCTCGGGAGAAACATGATCTGTCCATGCTTGACGAGCCGCTGCGGTCGCATGGAGGCTTGAGCGAGCAGGAAATCCCGATGATCACCAACAGGAAGGTTCGCGATCTGCCGCGACCGTTACGCAATTTCGACGCCTTCGCCATCGGCTGCAATCATCTCGCGGCAGTGGCGGAGGCGGCCGAATAGGGCGACTCATGAACCGGATCGACGCGCACAGAGCCGTTCTGGCCGAGGCGATGCGGATCGGGGGCAAGAAGATCTCCTCGGACGGCGTCATCGAGGTTCGTTATCCTTACAACAATCAGGTGATCGGCACGGTGCCGGCGGGCAGCGCACGGCATGTCCAAGAGGCTTTCGCCATCGCGGCGGCCTACCGACCAAAACTATCGCGATACGAGCGGCAAAAAATCCTCTTCACGACAGCCGAGATGATCGGCGCGCGCAAGAATTCGCTCTCCGACCTCATCACGCTCGAGCTTGGAATCTCGAAAAAGGACTCCCTTTACGAGTGCGGACGGGCCTACGACGTGTTCATGCTGGCGGGGCAGCTCGCCATTCTCGACGACGGGCAGATATTCTCATGCGATGTGACGCCGCAGGGAAAGCAGCGGAAGATCTTCACCAAGCGCGAGCCGGTGCGAGCGATCTCGGCCATCACGCCATTCAACCATCCGCTCAACATGGTGGCGCACAAGGTTGCCCCGGCGATCGCCACCAACAATTGCGTCGTATGCAAACCTGCAGAAGCGACCCCGCTGACGGCGCTCGCGCTCGCCGATCTTCTGTATGAAGCGGGACTGCCGCCCGAGATGTTCCAGGTGGTGACGGGCTGGCCCGCCGGGATCGGCCGGGAGATGGTGACCAATCCGGAGATAGAGGTCATATCTTTCACCGGAGGGGTCGCCGTCGGGAAGCTCATCGCCGCGCAGGCCGGTTACAGGCGCGCGGCGCTGGAGCTCGGCGGCAATGATCCGCTGATCGTCTGCGACGATCTCGGGACCACCGATCTTGACCGCGCCGCCGAGCTTGCCGTGCAGGGTGCAACGAGGAATTCCGGCCAGCGCTGCACGGCGGTGAAGCGCATCCTCGCGATGGAGAAGATCGCGGATGAATTCTCAGCGCTTGTCAGCGAACGGGCCAGACAGCTCAAGTTCGGCGATCCCATGGATCTGGCCACCGACCTCGGCACGGTGGTGAATGAAGAGGCGGCGAAGAACTTCGAGCGACGGGCGATCGACGCCGCCGAACGGGGGGCGAGGATGCTCTATCATCCGGAGCGGCATGGCGCGCTGCTTCCCCCCATAACGCTCGATCTCGTTCCGCATGATTGCGAGCTCGTGCGCGAGGAAACCTTCGGACCGGTCATCCCCATCATCCGCGTGCGCGGAGACGACGAGGAGGTAATCAGAGTTTCGAACTCCACGCCTTTCGGACTCTCTTCCGGGGTCTGCACCAACAGGCTCGACCGGGTCACCCGCTATGTCGACGGCCTTACCGTCGGTACGGTAAACATTTGGGAGGTGCCGGGATATCGCATCGAGATGTCGCCCTTCGGCGGCATTAAGGATTCCGGCAATGGCATCAAGGAAGGAGTGATGGAGGCGATGAAGTTCTTCACCAATGTGAAGACCTACTCATTGCCATGGCCGGCCTAGGAGCCTAAGCCAAACTCATTCGTTCTGGGATTTCTCCATGAACCCTCTCAGCCCGGGCTCACTCGTCATCGTCAATCTCTTGGGCGGTGTGGCGCTCCTTCTGTGGGGCGTGCGAATGGTGCGCACCGGCATCCTGCGCGCCTGGGGCGAGAGGCTCAAGCGCTTCATCGAGACGCGACTCAAGAATCGCTTCACCGCCTTCCTGGCGGGGCTGGGGGCGACAATTCTCCTGCAGAGCGGCACGGCGACGGCGCTCATCATCACCGGCCTCGCGGCGGCTGGCGGCATCGCCGCGGCGCGCGGGCTTGCCGTGCTTCTCGGCTCCGACGTGGGATCCGCCATCGTGTCGGCGGTTTTCGCTACGGGCGGAGCGTTTCTGTCGCTGTGGCTTTCACCCCTGCTCGTCTTCGCCGGCTATGCGCTGTTCACCATATCGAGCGACTTCAAGCCGCGGAACATGGGCCGCATCTTCATGGGGCTCGGGCTCATGCTGCTCGCCCTCAAGCTCGTGACCTCCGCGACTTCTCCCTTGAGAGAAGCAACCCTGTTCCACAATGTGCTGGCAAATGTCGGGGCCGAGCATCTGCTTGCCTTCCTGATCGGAGCTATCGTGACATGGCTCAGCTATTCGAGCCTTGCCATCATGTTGCTCGTCGCCACCTTTGTCGCCAATGGCAGCCTGGAGGTGGCGGGGGCGCTGGCCTTCGTTCTCGGCATCAATCTTGGCGCCGGGCTTCCGGCGCTGCTGTCGACGGCGGAGTATGCGCCGGCGGCGCGTCGCCTGCCCCTCGCCAACCTCCTGTGCCGCGGTACGGCGGCGGCGCTGACGCTGGCCCTGCTGCCGCAGCTCGCTCCGCTCGTCCTGGAGATCCCGGGCAACCCTGTTCATCGCGTGCTGGCGGCGCATCTTGGATTCAACATTGCCGTGGCCGTCGTTTTCCTCCCTTTCTGCGGGCCGGTCATGAAGCTCGTGAAGAAAATACTCCCCGACAGGCAAGAGGCAGACGATCCGCTGATGAAGACCCGGTATCTCGATCGGCATGCATTCGATTCGCCTTCCGTGGCATTGTCCAACGCCTCGCTTGAGACCGTGCGGATGGCAGAGCTTCTCGACCGGATGCTGCGCACGGCGGTGGAGGCACTGAAGAGCAGCAAGGCCGAGAACCTCAAGGCCATTCGGCTGCTCGATGAGCGCCTGAACAGGCATCAAAGGGAGATCCAGGCCTATGTGGCGGAGCTGACGCGAAACGAGCTCTCCGCGGAAGAGAGCAAGCGGGCCCTCGAAATCATGCTCTATGTCAGCAATCTCGAACACGCCGGCGATATCATCCATTTGAGCCTTGCCGACAGGATCAAAGCCAAGATCAAGGAGAACGTCACCTTCACGCCGACAGAAAACGAGGCGTTGAACAAGCTGATCGAGATCGTGCTCGACAGCCTCAGAATCGCATCCGGCGTTCTTGGCGCCGGCGATATCGCGGGGGCGCGGCGGCTCATCCAGCAGAAAGACGTGTTTCGTTCGATCGAGAATCGCATCATCAGCGAGAAGTTTCGGGACGGAAGCGCCAAGGAAGGTTCGCTGCGGCAGGGAGCGCTATATGTCGATCTGATCCGAGACCTCCATGCGATCAATTCGCATATCGTCTCGGCCGGCTATCCGATCGTCGATGCGGCCGGGCTCTTGCGCGATTCACGCCTCAAGGCGGCGGAGAAGAGCTCATGAAGTTCGTGGTTCTGAGCGACCTGCATCTGGTGCAGCCGGGCGGAAGACTTTGGGGGCTCGATCCCTTCGAACGTTTCGAGCGATGCCTCGCAGACGTCGAACGCCTGCACGGGGACGCCGTCTTCTGCGTCATCGCGGGTGATCTGAGCGACACGGCGACCGAGGAGTCCTATGCGCTGCTCAAGCGAAGGCTCGCCCGATTTCCCTTGCGAACATTCCTGCTGATCGGCAATCACGACGACAGGGCCAAATTCATCACCGTCTTCGGAGCGAAGCACTGCGATAGCGGCGGCTTCGTGCAAGCCGCTTACAGCTTCGGCGATTTCCATTGTTTGTTCCTCGACACCTACAAGGGCGGGCCGACATCGGCAGGCGTCTATTGCGAGCGGCGGCGAGCATGGCTCGCGCGACAACTTGCAAGCGCACGTGGCAAGCGAATCCTGGTGTTCATGCACCACCCGCCTTTCGATATCGGCCACAGCCTCATGGATCTGATCAAGCTGGAAGAGAGCGAGGATTTCTGCCGCGCCATCGCAGGCCACTCGATCGAGCATCTCTTCTTCGGACATGCTCACCGGCCGATCAGCGGCATGTGGCGCGGCATTCCTTTCGCCGCTCCGCCGTCGATCAACCATCAGCTGCCGCTGGTTCCTCATTCGCTGCCGACGGTGTACAGCGACGAACCCGCCATGTATGCGGTGGTGATGGCGGAGGCCGATCGGATCATCGTCCACATGGACGCATTCCTCGACCGCAAGCCGGCCGTGATGGAGATGAGCGCCGAGCGCGGCAACTGGTATTGAGGCAGGGTGTCGCGTCAGCGGCCCGCGGCGGCGGCCAGGGCCGGGACGCGCCCAACGCCTGTCCTTTCGGCGAGCCGCGCCTGCTCCTGGGCGCGCAAAGCCTTCTGCTCTTCGCGGCGCTTCAAAAGCTCGTAGAGAATCGCGCCTGCCAACGAGACGGCGATGATGATCACCGCCAAGGCCGAGAGGGCCGGGGTGGTGCCCTGCCGCACGCGACCCGCCAGCACCGTGACGAGAGTCTTATCGGCAAGAATGGCGAAGGTGGTGGTGTTGTAATTCTCGAAGGAGGAGAGAAAGGCGATGACGGCGGCGGAGAAAAGCGCCGGCTTGAGAAAGGGAACAAGTATGTGCCAGAACACCTGCGGGTAGCTTGCGCCGAGATCGAGAGCGGCTTCCTCTTGCGAACGATCGAAGCGCTGCAGGCGCGCCATGATGATGAGCATGCAATAGGCGCAGATGAAACTCGACTGGCCGATGATGGCGAGCACGATGCCCTTGTAGAGATAGGGCTTGAGCCCCGTCGCCTCACTGAAGTCCTTCCAGAAGATCACCGTCGAGATGCCGATGATGACGCCCGGCGTCAAGACCGGGGACACGGTGACGAGGTAGTAAAGAGACCTGGCGCGCCAATAGATCTGCTGCATGACGATCGAGGCGGCGACGCCGATCGGCACGGACAGAGCAACGACGCCCAAACCGATGATGACGGAATTCAAGAGCCCGTCCATCATGTCGCGATCCTTGACGAGAGCATCGAACCATTTCCAGGTGAACTGCTCGAAGGGATAGGCGGTGGGGTAGTTCGGTGTGTTGAAGGCGGTTATGCCCATGAACAACAGCGGCCCGAACAGATAAAGAAAGAAGATGAAAAGATAGAAACCGATCATCGCCCGCATGACGAGTTTGGAGGTCATCTGATCGTCTCCCCCAAGCTCACCTTGAACAGGCGGAGCATCAGCATGACGAACAATATGCAGGCGGCGAGCAGGATCAGCGCGTAGGCCGAGCCGCGGGCCCAATTGAAGGACTGGAAGAAGAAGTCATAGACGATCGAGGTGAACCACAAGGTCTTTGGCCCGCCCAGGAACTGCGGGGCGGCGAGCGCCCCCGCCGACAGCATGAACACCATGGTGCAGCCCGAGGCGATGCCGGGCTTGGCATGGGGAATGACGATGTCCTTGTGTATGCGCCACCACGGCGCACCGAGATCGCGGGCAGCCTCGATCTGATTGCGGTCGAGGCTTTCAATGGCGTTGTAGAGCGGGAACACCATGAGAAGCAGATAGGCGTAGGACAGGCCGACATAGAGGCCGACGTTGGCGCCGAGGAAATCAAAAGGTTCATCGATGAGCCCGAGGCTCATAAGCACCGAGTTTATGACGCCCTTGGAGGCGAGCAGCACGCGCAGGGCGAAGGCGCGCAGAATCTCATTCACCCAATAGGGAACGATGAGGGCGAGGAGCAAAAGGCGCAGCTTCTGCGCCGTGGCCGCCTGCGCCATGTAGTAGGCGAGCGGGTAACACAGAACGAAATTCGCAATGGTCACGCAGAGACTGATCAAAATGGTGAGGAAGAAGGCTCGCAAATGCGTGTAATTGCCCAGGCCGTCGCTGCCAAAGAGAAAGAAGCGATAGTGCTCCAGCGTGAGCATGTCCTTCGGCCCGCCACGATCCTTGGGCCACAGCGTCGGGTGAAACGACTCCTGAAACATGTAGAGATAGGGCAGCGTGACCATGAACAGGGTCCAGAAGCCCACCAGCATGATGAAGACGAGCGACAGCGTGAGGCCATTGCGCTGCACGAAGTCGGTGCGATGGGATTCCGCCGTCACGCGCTTCTCGGCCATGGCCAAAAAGACATAAATAGCGATGATGGCGGCGGGCAGGAAGAAGACGATAAGACGGTTATTCACGCGCCATCTCTCCTTCCGGGAGCGCCAGGGCCAAAGCCGGATCGAACGAGATCTGCGCCGTCTCGCCTTGCGGCGGAATCCGCGCGCCCTCGAAACGACCTACCGTCATGGTGATATCCTTGCCGGCCGGTCCCTTGAGGAAGACGTGGCTCGCGTTGCCCTCGAAGGCGACATTCAGCACCGTTGACTGAAGTGTGGCATCTGCCGTGCCATTGCCCAGCCGCAGAAGCTCAGGCCGGATGAACAGAATGGCGCGGTCGCCCGGCGAGAGGCGCCTCGGATTGCGGCCGCGCAAGGGTCCGAAGCTCGTCTCGACGACGACCTCGCTCTGCGTCGCCCTTGCCACTTTTCCGTGAAAAGGATTGTTCTCGCCGACGAAGCTCGCAACGAAAGCGGTTTCCGGGCGATCGTAGATGGTCTTGCCGTCGCCGATCTGCTCGATGACGCCCTCGTTCATGACGGCGATGCGATCGGACATGGTCAGCGCTTCGCCCTGATCATGGGTGATGTAGATGAAGGTGATGCCGACGCGCTTCTGAATGCTGCGCAATTCGTTGCGCATGTGCTGGCGCAGCTTCAAATCAAGCGCAGACAAGGGTTCATCGAGCAAGAGCACCTGAGGCTCGACGCACAGAGCGCGGGCGATGGCGACGCGCTGGCGCTGGCCGCCGGAAAGCTCGCTCACGAGCTTGTTTCCCTGGTCGGGCAACGCGATGAGATTGAGAAGCTCGTTGGCGCGGCGCCGTCGCGCCTCGCGGGAGGCGCCGCGCACGCGCAGACCATAGGTGATGTTCTCGGCCACGCTCATGAGCGGGAACAACGCGAGGTTCTGGAAAATCAGGGCGGTGGGGCGCTTGTTGGGGCCAATACCCGCCATGTCCTGACCGCCGATGCGGACAGCGCCCTCGGAAGGCTCGAGAAAGCCCGAAATGGTTCTGAGTATGGTGGTCTTGCCGCAGCCCGAAGGGCCCAGAAAGGAGAAGAACTCCCCATTGGCGATCTTGAGGGTGGCGCCGCGCACGGCGGTAAAATTGCCGAATCTGATGGTGACGCGGTCAAGCTCGACGTCGGCGCTCATCGCCTACTCTTCCCCACCCATTCTCTTGAGGAACCATAATGCCGCAATCAACCGGGACCCGCAAATGCCTGGCCCCGGCGCGAGGGCCGGGGCCAAGCGAAGCGAACAGGTCGACAGGTCAAGCCGATTTGAATTTATCGGCGTATTCAAGCTTGAGATCGCCGAGCCAAGAGGATTCGGGCG
>DATBMX010000484.1:0-2779 GCA_036554625.1 Aestuariivirgaceae bacterium | reverse complement strand
GACCATGGCCAGCGCAGCGTAGGCACGGGAATAGTTCGGATCGAGCCTGATCGCTTCCTCAATATGGGCAATCGCCTTGGCGTCATCCTCACGGGTCGTGTGCCGGTAATGTTCCCAGCCGCGCAGTAATGCTTCATAGGCTGCGGGATCGCTGGTTTCATTTTGAGCGATCGACGCCTGCTGCGTAGCGGTCAACCTGAGCGCAAGAGCATCGGCAATGGTATTCGTCACCTTGTCCTGTAGGACAAAGACATCGGCGAGCGAGCCGTCGAAGCGATCCGCCCACACATGACCCCCGTTGAGGGCATCGATTAGTTGAGCATTGATCCGAATACGGTCGCCGGAGCGCTGCACGCTGCCTTCAAGCACATAGCGGACGCCGAGTTCCTCAGCTACTTGGGCCATCTTCACGGCTTTGTCCTTGTAGGTGAACGACGTGTTTCGCGCGATGACGAACAGGCCGGTGACCTTCGACAGCTCAGTGATGAGGTCTTCGGTGAGGCCATTGGCGAAGTAATCTTGGTTCGGATCGTTGCTCATGTTGGCCAACGGCAGCACGGCGATTGATGGCTTGTCTGGCAGCGGCAGTGCCATTCGCTCGACCGACGCGGCCGCGATCTTCGGTTCCCAGGGACGTAGCCAGGCCACAGCACCCACCGCAACAACGAGCAAAAGGACTCCGGCGGCAAGCGCCTGCCATTGCCACAGTCGCTTCCAGTGCCGCGCCGAATTAACGAAAGTGCCAGCTGCCCCGGGATCTAGGAGCACTCTGTACACGCGCACAGGCTCGGCTATGTTTTTGACCGGTTGTTCACCGAGAAACTCGAAACCCACGTCGACATTGTTCTTGACCTGATCGAATGCCGTGCCGGAGATGGTAACTCCCCCTGGGTTAGCAAGCGCTTCCAGCCGAGCGGCGATATTGACGCCGCCACCATGAATATCACTGCCCTCGACAATCACATCGCCGAGGTTGACGCCGATGCGATAGGCGAGGCTCCGATCCTCCCGAACGTCGGCGTTGCGCTTGGCCTTTATCCGCTGAACCTCGACTGCGCAGCGCACAGCATCGACGACACTGGGGAACTCGACCAACAAACCATCGCCGAGCGTCTTGACAAGACGGCCGTGGTACCCGGCGATTGCTGGCTCGAAGATTTCGTGGAAATCGCTCAGAAAACGGGCGCGTGTTCCTTCCTCGTCAACTTGGCTTAGGCGGCCATAGCCAGTGACGTCGGCAATCAAGACAGCGGCAAGCCTGCGCTCCATACCATCTGTTCCAGACCGGCGAAGAGATGATCCTCAGGCCAGACATCCGTGAGTATGATACATGCCTGTAGTCTTCTCCGCCAAATTCCATTGAGCAGAGCGAGGCTTGTTCATGAGCGCTCCGAAGTGCTGTCATACTGGTTTGCGACAAATTAGCTGAATGGGATGGGTTCGACCTTCCTCGATGTTGCGGGCGGCATTGTGGCTCTGCGGCGCTGTCTCGCCCAGGAGAAGGTGAATGCCCAGCGGCGGCGTGCCGCTTTCTGCCTTCTCGATCGCCACTTGTAGGCCGCCACATTTCTTCAGGGTCGACGTGATGAGATCGTAAATGTCACCTCTCGCCCAATCATCCGCAATCTGTTTGGCATCAGTCACGGCTTTTCGCCGAGTGGAATAAACTTAAAAGCATTGCCCCATCGAGTGATTCTCCCTACCGAACACACCGGAAAATGCGCCGTACAGAACACGGTAGACGTGTCGCAATGTTTTTCCAACATTGCCCGGCGCGTGATCTCCGCCTGTCGGGAATCGTAATCAGCAAAGGTTCCAAGATTTGGGTATAGGGCCTGAAGCGGTGAATGAATCATATCACCCGTAATGATCGCCTTCTCGTTTCGGTGACTTGCTTCCACCGAGAAGTGATCAATCGTATGGCCTGGCGTTGGTATGAGGCGAACTTTGTCATCCAACTCGTGACTGCTGTTCACGATCGTGGCGAGGCCCGCCTCGACTATGGGGAGAACGGAATCTGCAATCCATGGAAAAGCTTCCGGGTTTTCTTTTTGCCGCGCCGTCCAGTGTGCGAGTTCCCGGGCCGCAATCAGGTGCTTTGCTTTCGGAAAAGTAGGCACCCACCGTCCATTTTCGAGGCGCGTGTTCCATCCGACATGATCAGAATGAAGATGCGTGCACATAACATAGTCAATATCGTTTGGATTTAATCCCACGGCAGCCAGATTTCGCTGGTAGCGATCGCCACTCAGCATGTGCCACATTGGCCGACTGGGTCGTGGCTTTTGGTTGCCAACACAAGGATCGATCAGAATGACGTGGTGAGGGCTTTTCAAGATGTAGCTCTGAACTCGAAGAATAATCTTCTCCGTTGCCGGGTCCAGGAAGTCGGGCGAGAGCCAGGCTCGATTTTCGTCCAATATTTCGTCAGTCAACGTTGGAAAGAATTCTCTGTACCTCAAAAAAGGAAGTTCCTGTTCGATTACATCATGAACGGCAATATCCCCAATGTGCATCGTTCAATCGGTCCTTTGGCGGATTTACGATGCAGCATCTTATCATCATCTCTCCCCATGAGAGAGTGAACTCCATAAGCAATGGTCGGGCCACTTCTTGATCGGCGCGGCAGGCTTTGCTGTGTGCCTTGCCGTCTTGTCGTTTTGAGCGCAGACTGCGGTCGACCAGACGCCAAGGGGTACGAGACGGGAGCAGTCGAGACATCCGAAGTACGTTGGGGGTGGGGAGGTTATCTTGAGTAGCCTAAGACTCAAGACGGGTG
>DATBMX010000293.1:0-4095 GCA_036554625.1 Aestuariivirgaceae bacterium | reverse complement strand
TGGCCGCGTTGTCCAATGCTGCCCTTTTGTTCATTGCAGTAGGCGCAATTGCATGGGAATCGATAGGCCGATTGCTTCACCCCGAGCCGGTGGCCAGCGCTATCGTTATGACGGTAGCTGCCATCGGGATTGCTATTAACGGTATCACGGCATGGTTGTTTGCGACTGGGCGCAAGAGTGATCTCAACATTCGAGGCGCCTTCCTGCATATGGCCGCAGATGCGGCCGTCTCTGCTGCTGTGGTGATCGCAGGCGTAGCGATTTCCTTCACGGCTTGGTACTGGCTGGATCCGGCGACGAGCCTTGTCATCGTCGCTGTGATCCTTTGGGCAACGTGGGGTCTGTTCAGAGACAGTCTCGCAATGTCGCTGAGCGCCGTGCCGCCTGGAATTGAGCCAGCGAAAGTGCATAGTTTTCTGGCCGAGCGTAAGGGAGTTTCAGAGGTTCACGATCTCCATATCTGGTCCATGAGCACCACCGAGACGGCCTTGACCGCGCACCTGGTGATGCCTGCGGGTCATCCGGGCGATGAGTTCGTGCAGACGATCGCCAAGGAACTCCATGATGACTATGGAATCCATCATGTCACCATCCAGATTGAAAAGAGCGCGGTCTGTCCGCTCGCTCCGATACATGTGGTCTGAACGAGCACGGCCTTGTTTGATGCCTAAATCCGCGCCCCTCGCAGGCGCAGCGAGTTGCCGATGACGCTGACCGAGCTCAGGGCCATGGCGGCAGCCGCTATTTCGGGCGAAAGCAGCGTCCCGAGAACCGGGTAGAGAACGCCCGCTGCCACGGGCACGCCCGCTGCGTTGTAGATGAATGCAAAGAACAGATTCTGCCGGATGTTGCGCATCGTTGCTTTGGATAGATTGCGCGCCCGCACGATGCCGGTCAGATCGCCTTTCAGAAGGGTGATCCCTGCGCTTTCGATTGCCACATCGGTGCCGCTCCCCATGGCGATGCCGACATCCGCAGCGGCGAGGGCAGGGGCGTCGTTCACGCCGTCGCCTGCCATGGCCACGATGTTGCCCTTCTGCTTTTGCTGGGCGACGACGGCGGCCTTCTGCTCCGGCAGCACATCGGCCTCGACATCGGCGATGCCGAGCCTCTGGGCGATTGCCGTGGCGGTGGTGCGATTGTCGCCCGTCAGCATGACGATGCGGATTCCTTTGTCGCGCAGCGCCTTGAGAGCGGCCGGCGTCGACTCCTTGATCGGGTCCGCGACGGCGATCATGCCTGCGAGGCGATTGTCGACGCCGACATAAATCACCGTCGCGCCCTGGCCTCGAAATGTCTCCGCCTGCTCAGCAAGCGGCGCAATCTCGAGACCCGCCTCCCTCATCAGCCTGGCATTGCCGAGAACTACGAATCGTCCACCGACACGGCCCTTGGCGCCCTTGCCCGTGACGGATTCGAAATTGGTCACGGAATCAATCTCGATCGTCCTGTCCCTGGCGGCAGCGACGATGGCGGCCGCCAAAGGATGTTCGCTTGCTTGCTCGACACTGGCGGCAAGCTGAAGGAGCTCATCCTCGCCACCCTGCGCCGTCGCCATTCCGATCACCGCCGGCTTGCCCATGGTCAGAGTGCCCGTCTTGTCGACGATGAGGGTGTTGACTTTCTCCATGCGCTCGAGCGCCTCGGCATTTTTCACGAGCACGCCTGACTGGGCGCCTCGCCCGATGCCGACCATGATCGCCATCGGCGTCGCGAGTCCAAGCGCGCAGGGGCAGGCAATGATGAGAACGGCCACGGCATTGACGAGCGCATAGGAATAGGCCGGCGCTGGCCCCCAGATCGCCCAGACCACGAACGTCGCCGCCGCGACGACCACCACCAGCGGCACGAACCAGGCCGAAACCTCGTCCGCAAGCCGCTGGATCGGGGCTCGGCTGCGCTGCGCTTCCGCAACCATCTGCACGATGCGCGCGAGCATCGTGTCGCGGCCGACCTTGTCAGCTTGCATGACGAAACCGCCGGAGGCGTTGATGGTGCCGCCGATCACGCTTGAGCCGGGTTCCTTTGAGACGGGCAGAGACTCTCCCGTCACCATCGACTCATCCACCGTTCCATGGCCGTCGACGACCCGGCCATCGACAGGAACCTTCTCGCCGGGGCGGACTCTCAGTCGGTCCCCGACGCCGATCTCGTCCAGACGCACCTCGCCTTCCGTATCATTCGCATTGATCCGTCGGGCAGTCTTGGGCGTCAGGTCGAGCAGCGCCCGGATCGCACCCGACGTTCGCTCCCTCGCGCGCAGCTCCAGGACCTGCCCAAGGAGAACGAGAACGGTTACGACGGCCGCTGCTTCGAAATAGACGGCGACGGCGCCATGATGATCGCGGAAGTCTGCCGGGAAGATGCCGGGAAGCAGAGTCGCGACAAAGCTATATGCCCACGCCACCCCCGTGCCCATTGCAATGAGCGTGAACATGTTGAGCTTGCGGGTGACGAGCGAATTCCAGCCCCTGACGAAGAATGGCCATCCGGCCCACAGCACGACGGGAGTGGCAAGCACCAACTGTGCCCAATTGTTCGTTTGGCTGCTGATGAGCCGATCGAGTCCGGTGAGATGTGCGCCCATTTCGAGGGCGGCGATGGGCAGCGCGAGCGCCAGACCGATCCAAAACCGCCGCGTCATGTCCAGGAGTTCGGGGTTCGGGCCCGTCTCCGCCGTGGCGAGCATAGGTTCGAGCGCCATGCCGCAGATGGAGCACGCTCCTGGCCCGATCTGGCGGATTTCGGGATGCATGGGGCAGGTGTAGATGGCGCCCTCGGGCACAGGCACGCCAGCCGTTGCCGGCTCCAAATACCTGCCTGGATCGGCAATGAATTTCTCCCGGCACCCGGCGCTGCAGAAATAATAGGTCCGTCCCGCATGCTCGGCACGGTGCTTCGCCATGTGCGGGTCGACATCCATCCCGCAAACGGGATCCTTCACAATATGCGGGGACGACTTCTCCATTGTCCTGCTCCACTCTGGACAGTGCTTTGCCGCGGGCCTACACCTTCCCATCGTTGGAAGGTCAAGAGCTTATCTGTTAAGGAGAACGCATGAACATTGGAGAGGCTGCGAAGGCGACGGGCATCCCAGCCAAGATGATCCGCTATTACGAAAGCATCGGCCTGCTGCCACCTCCGAACCGGACGGGAAGCGGCTATCGCTCCTATGATGGAGAGGCTCTGCACCGGCTTCGCTTCGTCCGTCGAGCCAGGGACTTCGGCTTCTCCATGAAGCAGATCAAGGCGCTGCTTCGCCTCTGGTCGGATCGCAAGCGGCCGAGCCGGGAGGTGAAGGCGATCGCTCTCGGTCACGTGGCCGAGTTGAACATGAAGATCGAGCAGCTGACGCAATTGCGCGATGTTCTAGCCGATCTCGCCCGCCGGTGCAGTGGAGACCATCGTCCTCACTGCCCAATTCTGCGCGATCTGGAGCGTGATGCCCACTCTCCCTTGGCGTGACCGTCAGGAGCGCGCCGCCGGCCCGTGATAGATTTCCGTGCCGCCATCGCAGGTGATGCGGAAGGCATTGGCCCCCGAGCCCGCGTTCGCGACGCGCAGCATGTTCTTCATGGTAGCGACCACCGCAGGCACCGAATGGGTGGAGTGGGTGAGCCTGTGCAACAGGCGCGGCGGCGCTCCCTTCTCCACGCGCAGCATCTCAACGGTCACCTTCGAGCGGGTCAATTCACTTCCCTCGTTGCGAAGAGCGTTGGCTCTAGACGTTCATTGGATAGAAGAAGCAGCGCGGCTTGCCGCCCCAGATGCAGGCGTGATACTGGCCGTCCCGCGCCGGCATCGCCTCGTCCTTGTTGAAGCGCCACTTGCCGTCGACGATGAATTCATCGCGCGTCTCGACCACCCGCTCGACCGCGATCGGCAAGCAGTCATGCCCACCGCAGCAGCCCACGCCCGTGGCGGGATTGCGAATGCCCGAATACCAATCATGTGCTTCGGCTGGGCTGAACAGGGTGATACAGGAAAGCGCAATCAAGAGTTGGAGAATTTTTCCTGCTCGAAGGCCTGGTCTGGCGACCAGCTTACTCATAAGCACAGGCACTGAAACCATATTGCCCGGCATGCCCCGTCCCC
>DATBMX010000456.1:0-28592 GCA_036554625.1 Aestuariivirgaceae bacterium | reverse complement strand
ATGGGCGCCACCAGGGCTGCGACGAAAAACGGCATCGTGAAATAGATGGCCACCGCATCCGCAATCGGAATGGCGGCGATCGCGAGATTAAAGCTGAGATTGGCGGATGCCAGGATGACGCCGCGCAAGGTCACCCAAGCGAAATGCTTGGGAATGAGTCCGCCAAAGCTGCGCTCATAGGCCATCATGACGACGAAGAAGGGAAGACTCGCGAGACACCGGACCACCATCACCTCATGCACCGGGTAGGTGCCGGATAGATATTTGGTCAGGGCATCGAGCGTCGATGCGATGGCCACGCCGGCGCAGAGGTTCAACACGCCGGCCAGGCGATTGTCGGCTGCAGCATTCGCTTTCATGAGGCTGATTGGATCGATTCCGGCGATGACGCAGCTGTTCCGCCCGCGTGACTTGGCGAAGACCCGGCCATCTGCAATTCACTTCACTGTCTGATTGCCCGCCCACTTGTGGAGCGTGGCGGGAACATGCCTTTGCAGCGTCACGCTGTCAAGGACTTTTTTCACGTTACTGTCATTTTGTGCCAAGCGGCGCCGGCAGCCTCAGCGAGCGTTCCTCCTCGACCTCAGATCATCGAAGCCCGTGCCGTCTTGAGCGGTGCTGCCTCCTGAGGTCGATCCGCGTCGGCGATTGCCTCCGCCAGGAGCTTGACGCCGGGTTCGATCTTCTTTTCGTCGATCGAGGAGAAACCGAGGCGGAAGCAGTTGCGCGGCTGGTCCGCACCGCCGAAATAGATGCGTCCCGGCTCGATAAACAGGCTTTTCGCGGCGCAGTCGCGCGCCAAAGCCTCGCTGTCGAGCCAGTCGGGGCCTTTTACCCAGAAGCTCGTGCCGCCGAAACTCGGAATGGTCGTCGATTTGGGCAGATGTTTTTGCAGGGCCAAGCCCATGATCTCCCAGCGGGCGCGATAGGCCCGGTGCAAGCGGCGGATGAGCATGTCATGATGACCAAGCGACAAAAAAAGCGCCGCCGTGCGTTGATTGTTGTTGGGCGCGTGGCGCACCATGAGGCGCCGCAAGGCGCGTGCCTGCTCAACGAGCTTTTCCGGTCCGACGAGAAACCCAAGTCGGAGACCGGGGAAGAAGGTTTTCGAAAGCGACCCGACATAGATCACCCGCCCCTCGTCATCGAGGGATTTGAGCGCGGGGCAGGGCTCGTTGACATAATTCGTCTCGAATTCGTAATCGTCCTCGATGATGATGAAGTCTCGCTCGCTCGCCAGCCTGAGAAGCTCCATGCGCCGCTCGAGGGGCATGGTGGCGGTCGTGGGAAACTGGTGGCTCGGCGTCACGAAAACGACATCCGAGCGTTTCGGGAGCAACGCGGGATCGAGGCCGCGCTCGTCGACCGGCACAAGCGACAGCTGGTCGGTCGTGAGCGAGAACAGATTGCGCATGTCGGGAAATCCCGGGTCCTCCATCACGGCCGCCGTCGTTCTGCGCATGAGCAGTGCGACGAGCAGATACAGCGCATTCTGCGCGCCAAGGGTGATGAGCACCTGCGAGTCCGACGCCATGATGCCTCGCCGCGGCAGGATGCGCCGTCGAATCTGTTCGACCAGAAGGGGATCGTCGTAGGCCCAGGTGTCATTGGTCCATGCGCCGAACCAGCGCCGGCCTAAGGCCTGACGTGCGCAATCGCGCCATTCGGCGATGGGGAACAGCTTGTGATCCACCTGGCCATAGATGAACGGATATTGGTAGCTCATCCAGTCGAGGGGCTTGGAGATATTCTCCTGCCGGGCGGGGTCGATCACCAGCCGGTCGCTCCAGTCTTGCGAGTGGCCGGCGGCTTTCTTCACCGGCGCGAGCCTCGGCTTGGGCAGGGGCAGGCTGATCTGCGGCGACGCATCGAGCGCCTTTTCGCTCACATAATAACCCGAGCGCTCCCTGGCGATGAGATAACCATCATCGAGCAGCCCCTGATAGGCGAGAACGACCGTGTTGCGCGAGACGCCGAGCTGCTTCGCCATCCGCCGCGTCGAGGGAATGGCTTCGTCGCGCGCAAGCTGCCCGTCGAGGATGGCCGAGACGAGCGCTTCGCGAATCTGCGCCTGCAGGCTTGCATCCGTTTTTCTGATGTGCACCAGCCAGTCGCGCATGGTCTGACCCTCTCTGGATCTTCCGATGGGCTGTTTCTGGCACTATGATAGGCCCAATCATCCCCGCAGAAAAAGGGAAAACCCCGCTCTCATGGCTGAGCCTGTCATCGATACCTCGCCCAAAAGCTGGGACGAGACCCGGACGACCACCTGCTACATGTGCTCCTGCCGCTGCGGGATAAAGGTCTATCTCAAGGACGGGACGGTGACCTACATCGAGGGCAACCGCGACCATCCCGTGAACCGGGGCGTCATCTGCGGGAAGGGAGCTGCCGGCATCATGCAGCATCGCTCACCCGCGCGGCTGACGAAGCCTCTGATCAGAGTGGGCCCGCGCGGCTCGGGCGAATTCCGCGCAGTCGAGTGGGAGGAGGCTCTGCGCACGGCCACCCTCTGGCTTTCCGAGACGCGCAATTCCGATCCGAAGAAGCTCGCCTTCTACACGGGCCGCGATCAATCGCAAGCGCTGACCGGCTGGTGGGCCTCGCAATATGGAACGCCCAATTACGCCGCGCATGGCGGCTTCTGCTCCGTGAACATGGCCGCCGCCGGGCTCTACACCATTGGCGGCTCATTCTGGGAGTTCGGCGAGCCGGACTGGTCGCGCACCAAATATTTCATGCTGTTCGGCGTGGCGGAGGACCATGCATCCAACCCGATCAAGATCGGCCTTTCGCAGCTCAAGAAGCGGGGGGTGAAGATCGTCTCCATCAATCCCGTCAAGACCGGCTACTCGGCCATTGCCGATGAATGGCTGGGAATAACGCCCGGCACGGATGGGCTGTTCGTTGCAAGCCTCATCCATGAACTCATGAAGGCGGATGCGATCGATCTCGACTATCTTCTGCGCTACACCAATGCGCCGTGGCTCGTCATCGACGCGCCAGGCGCGCTTGGCAACGGCCTCTTTGCGCGCAATGAGAGCGGCAATCCGCTTGCCTTCGACAAGCTCAAGAATTCCGTTGTCGATGCGACCGAGGCCGGCATTTCGCCGCGCGCAACGGGCGAGGTCATCCTTGATGACGGGCGGGCGGCGCGGCCCGTCTTCGAGCTTCTCGCGCGCCGCTTTCTCAACGAGCAATATGCTCCGAGCACCGTTGCGCCGCGTTGCGGCATTGACGCCCAAGCCATCAGCCGCATCGCGGCCGAGCTTGCCGACGCCGCCTTCCGGCAAGAAATCGTGCTCGACGTTCCCTGGACCGATTGGGCGGGGCACCGTCACCACAAGACCGTGGGACGGCCAGTTTCCATGCATGCCATGCGCGGCATCTCCGCTCATTCCAACGGTTTTCACACCTGCCGGCTTCTGCATCTACTGCAGACGCTGCTCGGCTCGATCGACGTGCCGGGCGGCTTCCGCCACAAGCCCCCTTTCCCGCGCCCCATTCCGCCGGCGATCCGGCCTGCCGGCAAGCCTGGACACGTGGGTCCCAACACGCCGCTCGCCGGCCCGCCCCTTGGCTTCGTCACCGGACCTGAGGATCTGCTCGTGGATGCCAACGGCAATCCCTGTCGCATCGACAAGGCCTATTCGTGGGAAGCGCCGCTCGCTGCGCACGGTCTGATTCATACGGTTATCGCCAACGCCGCCAAACGCGACCCTTATGCCATCGATGTGCTCTTTCTTTACATGGCCAATATGAGCTGGAATTCGGCGATGAACGTTCCAGACACGCTTGCTGGGCTCACCGCCCGCGATCATGAGACGGGCGAATACGTCATCCCCAAGATCATCTATGCCGACAGCTACATGTCCGAAATGGTGGCCTATGCCGACCTGGTCCTCCCGGACACGACCTATCTCGAACGCTGGGACTGCATCTCGCTGCTCGATCGGCCAATTTCGGACGCCGATGCGCCTGCCGACGCCATAAGACAGCCGGTCGCGGAGCCTGACCGCGATGTCCGTCCTTTCCAGTCGGTGCTTCTCGATCTCGGAGCAAGGCTGGGGCTTCCCGGCATGACGACGGCCGACGGCAAGCCGCGCTATCCCGGCGGCTATGCGGATTACATCGTCAATCACGAGCGCGCCCCCGGCGTGGGCCCGCTTGCAGGCTGGCGAGGCAGTGACGGCGGCAGCACGGGCAAGGGCGAACCAAATCCCCGCCAGCTCGAGCGCTACATCGCCAATGGCTGTCATTGGCGAGAGGAGCTGCCCCCTCACATGCGCTTTTATCGGTTCGCCAATCGCGACTATCTGGAATGGGCGACGGGCTTCGGCTTTCTTCCCAATGCGCGACCGATCATCACCCAGCTCTACAGCGAGATTCTGCAGAAGTTTCGCCTGGCGGGCGAGGGCCTCGGCACGCATCTGCCGCCCGAACGCCATCGCGCGCGCATCGCCAAATACTTCGATCCCATACCCTATTGGCATGAGCCTCTCGAGCAAGAGCTCACGAGCGCGGCCGAGTTTCCGCTCCATGCGGTAACACAGAGGCCCATGATCATGTATCACTCCTGGCACGCCCAGAACGCCTGGCTGCGCCAGATCATCACCCGCAACTGGCTTTATCTCAGTCATGGGCTTGCCGATGAGCTCGATCTCGAGGACGAAGACTGGGTGTGGGTCATGAGCCCGCATGGCCGCATCAAGGTTCAGGTGAAACGCATGAGCGGAGTCAATTCGCGGACGCTGTGGACGTGGAACGCGATCGGCAAGCGGGCGGGGTCATGGGCGCTTGCGGCCGATGCGCCCGAGGCGCGCCAGGGATTTCTGCTCAACCACATCATCGGCGAGCTCCTGCCCGAACGGGAAGGCGGCTATCGCTATTCCAATTCGGATCCGATCACCGGCCAGGCTGCCTGGTATGATGTGAAAGTTCGGCTGGAGAAGGCGGAGGCAGAGCAGGGACTGACACTGCCGCAGTTTCCACCGCTCAAGGCGAGAAGCGGTCATGCGCGAAACTAGGGCCAAGTCAAATCAACCCTCCCCCCGCGAGAGAGATGGAAGAGAGAGGGGTGGATCATGACCTCGCTCCCGGACACCAGCGCGCCCGGCCAGAAGAAGCTTGGCCTCGTCATCGATCTCGACACATGCGTCGGCTGCCACGCATGCGCCACGAGCTGCAAGGAGTGGAATGCGCAGGGCTATTCCGCACCGCTCGGTGATCGCGATGCCTATGGGCCGGAACCCACCGGAACATGGCTCAACCGGATCCACTCCTATGAAATTTCGGAGGCAGGCGCGGGGGAAACGCACATCGTGCATTTCCCTCGCTCATGTCTTCACTGCGAGGATGCGGCTTGCGTAACGGTGTGCCCGACCGGCGCCTCCTACAAGCGCGCCGAGGACGGGATCGTGCTGGTCGATCCCGAGACATGCATCGGCTGCAAGCTGTGCTCCTGGGCCTGCCCCTATGGCGCCCGCGAATATGACTATGACGATGGCGTGATGAAGAAGTGCACGCTGTGCATCGACAGAATCTACAACGACAATCTTGCACCCGAGGACCGGCAGCCTGCCTGCGTGCGCGCCTGTCCCACGAGCGCCCGCCATTTCGGCGATCTCGGGGATCCGAACAGCGCCGTTTCGCGGCTGGTCGCCGAGCGCGGCGGCTATGATCTCTTGCCTGAGATCGGCTATCGCCCGGTCAACAAATATTTGCCGCCGCGCCCGCGCCGGCGAAGCTGGGAGGAGAGCGGGGCCGAACCGCTCGAGCGCCGCGCAGCTTACGGCAGCAGCCTGTCCGAGCGCCTGTTCGCCTGGGCCGACAGAATGTTGACGCGCTGATATCCGCGCCCTCATGCACCCAGCCTATTCGGTCATCCTGTTCACCACCGTCTCGGGCGCGGGCTTCGGCCTTCTCATGTGGCTCACCCTAGCTGCACTTCTCCATGGGCAAGCGTCAGACTGGCGTTTCGCAGCAATCGCCTGCGCTACGGCAGTCATTCTCATCGGCTTCGGTCTCATGGCTTCGACCTTTCACCTGGGGCGGCCGGAACGCGCCTGGCGAGCCTTCACACAATGGCGCTCGTCCTGGCTTTCGCGCGAAGCCCTGGCCGCGCTTGCGGTGTTCCCTCTGGCCATTGCCTTTGCGCTTCTGTGGGCGGGACTGGTTGCAAGCCCGCGCCTGCTTTCGCTGGCCGCTCTCGGCACGTTGCTGATGTGCATGGCGAGCCTCTACTGCACGGCCAAGATCTATTCCTCGCTCTCAACCATTCGCCAATGGCATCATCCCCTGGTCGATGCAGGCTATTTCCTGTGGGCGCTTGCCACGGGCTCGGTCCTGCTCGTGGTCCTGAGCACAGCTTTCGGCGTGAATGCGCCGGCGCTCGGCCGCATATCGGCGTTCTTCCTGGTCTCCGTCGCTCTGTGCAAGTGGAGCTACTGGCGAATGATCGATGCGCTCCCTGTCGCATATACGATCGAGCAGGCGACGGGACTTGGGGCGCAAGGCGTGGTGCGCCAATGGGAGGCGCCCCATACGGCGGAAAATTTCGTGATGCGCGAGATGGGCTACCGCGTGGCGCGCAAGCATCGCGACCAGTTGCGGCGCTATGTTTTCGCCGGCCTGTTCTTCTCGGCAGCCCTGACACTGTCCGGCGCCATCGTTCCCGGCGGTTTCGGTTTGGCGCTGGCGATTGCGGGACTGCTGTGCGCCGTCCTGGCCGCGCTCATCGAGCGCTGGCTGTTTTTTGCCGAGGCCCAGCACGTCTCGAGCCTGTATTATGGCTCGCCCACGGCATGATGGGTCTTCACATAAAGATATCTTTATGTGATTATATCCCCCTGCAGCGGAGCTATCATGAGCAAGACCGACTTTCTGCATTTGCTGGAGACGAAGCCCTGGCTCCTGGCCGATGGGGCGACAGGCACGAATCTGTTCCACATGGGGCTCACTTCGGGCGACGCTCCGGAGATGTGGAACTTCGATCACCCCGAGCGCGTGCGTCAGCTGCATCGCGGCTTCATAGAGGCGGGCGCCGACATCATTCTCACCAACAGTTTCGGCGGCAATCGCTATCGCCTCAAGCTCCATGACGCCCAGGATCGCGTGCGCGCCATCAACATGGCGGCGGCCGGCAATGCACGCGCCGAAGCCGATGCGGCCGGGCGCCCCGTGGCCGTGGCAGGATCCATGGGCCCGACAGGGGAGCTCTTCGAGCCTGTGGGCACGCTGCCGAATGAACAAGGCGTGGCGGCATTCGCCGAGCAGGCCGCCGCGCTCAAGGAAGGCGGAGTTGACGTGCTGTGGATCGAGACCATGTCATCGGAGGAGGAGCTGCGCGCGGCGGTTGAAGGCGCAAGCACGGCGAAATTGCCCATCGTCACAACCATGAGCTTCGACACGAACGGGCGAACAATGATGGGCATCACGCCCCGCGCTTTTGCCACGCTTGCAACGACGTTGCCGAAGCAGCCGGCAGCGATCGGCGCAAACTGCGGCGTCGGAGCGTCCGAGCTCATCGCCACCATCCTCGGCATCACCGCCGCCGATCCCAACGCCATCGTCGTGGCAAAAGGAAACTGCGGCATCCCGCAGTATGTCGAAGGCCATATCCATTATGACGGCACACCCGAGCTCATGGCCGAATATGCCTGTATCGCGCTTGATGCCGGCGCACGGATCATCGGCGGCTGCTGCGGCACCACGCCCCAGCATCTTCGGGCCATGCGGGCGGCGCTTGAGGCGCATGAGAAGGGCGAAAGACCGTCCATCGAATTCGTCGAGCAGCGGCTGGGCAGCGTTTCGGCCTTGGCAAAGGGCATTGATGCGGCCGCTGCCGCTGGGGCGAAGCGTGAGCGCCGCCGCGCCCGCGAATAGCCCTCGTTTCGCTCCCCGTCATAAAAGCGTCAGATATTGGTGATTTCCCTTCACCCTCTGATCGGCTAGAATGCTTTTGGGGAGGCCGCCCAATGGTAATGATGCGTAGTGAGTTCTACTCGCCCCAGCGAGTGTTCCAGTTTCAGAATATTTTCGACAGTGCATGGGAGGATCTGGTCACGAGCGGAAGCCCGCTTGCCCAGTATGTCCATGCCGAAGCCACGCGCACGGCACTTGCCCGCCATATTCTTGCCTATGGCGAGACCGGAATGACGCCGGAAGAGATCAAGTGGGCTGTGCTGCGCGAGGTTGCGAAGAGATCCTGAGGCTCAAAGAAGAGGCCCAACCACGAGGGTTGGGCCCTTGAGTCTTAGGGGCGGGGAGGGGGAAGGCACCGCCCACAGGCTAAAAACTGCGGCCAATTGATTCGGTTCCGCAGAATTTCGTTTATTTGTTTCGCATATCGGACTGGCTCGTGACCCTTGACCCTTCAGTCCTTTCCGGGCGCGAAGCGCGCCATTTGTCGAATTCTTCACTGAATTTCTGCCGCCGCTCGTTTCGCCAGGCCTCATAATCCTGGTCGAATTTCTTGAGCTGCTCGCTGCGCCAATGCCGGTAGTCGTCATCGAAGCGGCGGTCTTCGTGGCCATGCTCGCCCTGGTATCCGCCCTCGCCCCAGCCGCCTCGGCGGCCCTGACCGTGGCTTCCGAAACCTCGAGCTTGGCTGCCCTGCCAGCCGCTTTGCGCGCCCTGGCTATATTCGCCCTGCCAGCCCGATTCAAAGCCTTGGCCATGCTCGCCAAAGGCCTGCGCATAGCCATGCTGACCACGGCTAAACACAGCAGCTTGCTCGTCGCCATAGCCGGGATAACCTCCGCCCCATCCGGCGTCTCCCGCGCCATAGCCGGGATAGCCGCCACGCGACATGCCGCGATAGTCCTCGCCACCAAAACCCTGACCGCCGCCTCGCGCGCGTTCACCCCGACGGCCCTCGAAATAGCGTCGTTCATCGTCGCGGTCGCGGCCAACGCGTCCGCGCCCATAGTGATCATTGCGATGCATATGTCTCTCCTATGAAAGGACCTCACTGCACAAGGAACGTGGACCGCGCTTTGCTTGTTCCTTGGCTGCCCGCACAACCTGCGAAGGGGCTACATGTCGCCCGATGTTGCGCGGGCGATCATGCTCAGCTTCCGGTTTCGCGGCGCGAGCCGGCTCGCGATGTAGGTCATGAGGATGATCTTCTCATATTTCGCGCCATTGGCACTCTTCTGCCTCGCCCAAAGCCCCTGATTGTGCTTCCACACGCCGCCGCGCTGGAGCGCCAGCGCCAAATGTCTCATGCCCCATTCAAGACCGGCGCCGCAAGATTGCAGCGCCCAATCGGGGCCCTGGTAGCCGAGCAGCCGCGCTGTTGCCGGTTTTATCTGCAGCGGTCCGAGCTCGCCTTGCGTGCCGCGGGCGAAACAATTGTTGCTGCTTTCGATGTGCACTACGCGCAGGGCGAGATCGACCGGCACGCCATGGCGCTGCGCGGCGGCAACAACGAGAGTGCGATTATCCGCGTAGGTCGAAGAAGCATCCCCCGTCAGCAACCCCGCGAGGCAGACAAGCACGACCAGCTGTTTCAGCATAACGTCCCCCGCTAGCGCCGTCGTGATCTGATCCTGATTGCTTGCGGCTGCGGCTTGTAAAGGAAGGCCGCGGCAAAGGCGATGGCGAAGGCCAAAACAATCGGCACGATCAACATGGGTGCTCCTCCGTCCTTGGAGGGCAAACGCCATCACTGACGTGAGGTTCCGGCTTGGCTCTTGCTGGTCGCTGCCTGGGCCCGCGGGGAACTTTGCGAAACCAATTGCGTTCCACCCTCGTCCGCGGCGGCAGGACTTGCGTTGCCTGCGAGCACCGATAGGAAAGGCCCGCACGATGACTGCTGATCCAAGCTCGGATTACTCGCCACAGGACCCTGAGGATTTCGCGCGCACAGAAACGAACAAGGCACGCCAGGGCGTGACCGGCCACAATGTGCGCTATGTCCTGATCCTGGGGATTGCAGGAGTGGTTCTGGGTTTCGTGCTCGTCTATGTCGCCGTGTTCGGCTGATCGATTCAGCCGTTCACCATTTCTCCGCCATTGGGATGCAGCACCTGTCCGCTCATGTAGGATGATTCCGCCGACGCCAAGAACAGATGACAGGTCGCCACCTCATAGGGCTGGCCGGCTCGGCCCATGGGGGTGTCCTGTCCGAACTTCGCCACTTCCCCGGCGCTGAAGCTCGAGGGAATGAGCGGTGTCCAAATCGGCCCAGGCGCAACGCCATTCACCCTTATGCCTTTGCCGGCGAGCGACTTTGAAAGCGAACGCGTGAAAGTCACGATCGCACCTCTCGTTGCGCTGTAGTCGATCAAATGTGGGCTGCCGCGGTATGCGGTGACGGAGGTCGTGTTGACGATGCTTGCACCATTCTTCAAATGCGGCAGCGCCGCCTGCGTCATGAAGAAATAACCGAACACATTGGTCTCGAAGGTTCGTTTCAGCTGATCCGGCGCGATCTTCACGAGCTCTTCCTGCGTGTGCTGCTCGGCGGCGTTGTTCACGAGCACGTCGAGCCTGCCAAAGCGATCGAAGCATCGGGCAACGGCTGATTTGCAGAAGGCGAGCGATCTCACATCGCCCCTGATGCGAAGCGCCTTCTTGCCCTCCTGCTCGATGAGCTCCTTCGTTGTCCGCGCATCTTTCTCCTCCTCGAGATAAACGAAGGCGACATCCGCGCCTTCGCGCGCGAACAACACGCAGCAGGCGCGCCCAATGCCGCTGTCGCCGCCGGTCACCAGCGCCACCTTGTTCTTCAGGCGCCCGCAGCCCGGAAATTTCGGCTGGCAGTCCGGCTCGGGATGCATGAGATGTTCGCGCCCGGGCTGGCGCTGTTGGGATTGCGGCGGAAACTTTTTGGGATTTTTCGACATGGCGGATTCGCGTAACGGCGTCAGCGCCAACGCTTCGCCGCGGCTTGGGTTCCGCGGCCGCCGGAACTCGAAGGCGGATATCGACGTTGAATTGCGTCGCAACCGAAAGTTTGCTCCATGCCAGCAAGATCGAAAGCCCAGCAGAAAGCCGCAGGCGCCGCGTTGGCGGCCAAGCGCGGCGAGCAGCCCAAATCCCGGCTCAAGGGCGCCTCCCGGCACATGGTCGCCTCCATGTCGGAAAAGCAGCTTGAAGAATTCGCGTCAACGAAACGCAAAGGCCTCCCCCAGCGCAAATCCTGAGGTTTTCAGCCGCGTAGAGACTGCCTGGAGCGAGATGGAGTCTGAGAGGGTTTCATGGCACAGCGCATCAGGACATTCTGGAAAGGCCACCTGCGCTTGGCGCTCGTATCGATCCCCGTGCGCCTGCTCACCGCCTTGCAAAGGGAGAAGGATATCAGTTTCCACCAGGTGCATCGCGAATCGAAGCAGCGCATCCGGTATGAAAAAGTGGCGCCAGGCGTGGGCCCCGTCGACAAGGAAGAGATCGTGCACGGCTATGAGGTGGAGCCCGGTGAATATGTCCTGCTCGAGGATGAAGAACTCGACAATCTGAAGCTTGCGACGCGGCACACGATCGAGCTCGTTCAGTTCGTCGACGCCTGCGAGATCGACCCTCTCTATTTTGACCGGCCGTATTTTGTGCTGCCGGACGGCGAGGACGCGGATGAGGGTTTCCGCGTGGTCCGCGATGCCCTGCGCGAAGAGAAGAAGGTTGGCATCGGCCAGCTGACCATGCGCGGCCGCGAGAACCTGGTTGCGTTGAAACCGAGCGGCAAGGGGATGATGGTCGAAACCCTGCGCTACGCCGAGGAGATCAAGGATGCCGACAAGGTGTTTGCCGATGTGGGCGGCTCGCGCCTGCGCCAGGATCTGATCCATATGGCCAAGGACCTGATACGCCAGCGGGCCTCTCCCTTCGATCCCACCGAGTACAAAAATCACTATGCCGAGGCGCTGCGCGAGCTTGTGCGCTCCAAGCTCAAGGGCGGCAAGGGCGTCGAGGTCGGCGAGGATGAACTCGAAGAGAGCCGCGGCAAGGTGATCGACTTCACCGACGCCCTGAAGCGTTCCGTCGAAAGGGCAGGGTCGTCGCGCGCTGCTGCCCGCGAGACGAAGCCCGCGTCGCGGAAGAAACCCGCCAGAGCAGCCTCTCGCCGGCGCTAGACCGATGGCCAAACGGTCGCTTTCGACTTACAAGGCGAAGCGAGATTTCTCCAAGACTCCAGAACCGCGCATCGGGGGCGCGCGGCGCGGCAACAGTTTCGTCGTTCAGCATCATTGGGCAACGCGCGAACATTATGATTTTCGCCTCGAGCTCGACGGCGTGCTGCTGAGCTGGGCCGTCACCCGCGGTCCGAGCTTCAATCCCGCCGACAAGAGACTGGCTGTGCGCACCGAAGACCATCCCCTGTCCTATGCCGACTTCGAGGGCGTGATTCCAGAAGGCAATTATGGCGCAGGCACTGTCATGCTGTGGGACAGGGGCACATGGGAACCGAATGAGGATCCCCGCCGCGGCCTCAAAGAAGGATCCTTGAAGTTCACCCTTCACGGCGATCGTCTCAAGGGGAACTGGGCGTTGGTCCTGATGAAGGGCAAGGAGAGGCGCGAGAATTGGCTTCTGATCAAGGAGCGCGACGCTTTTGCCGCCAAGGAGCCCTTGATCGAGACGTTTTCAGCCAGCGTCTCTACCGGACGTTCCAAGGCCGAAATCGAGAAAGGCAAACCGCCGCGAAAGGCGCAGCGCCGCAAGGCGCCGCCGAGGCCCGTCAGGAAGACTCCTGCGAAAGCCTTGCCCCTCTTCGTTTCTCCCATGATGTGCGAGCTGCATAAGCGCCCGCCGCCGGGAGAAGGATGGCTGCATGAGACGAAACTCGATGGTTATCGTCTCGAAGCCGCGCTGCACGCACAGAGTGTTCGCCTCTACACGCGCGAGGGGCTGGACTGGACGGCACGGTTCCCCACCGTTGCCGAACATCTGGCGAGACTTGGCTTTCGCAAGACGCTTTTCGATGGCGAGGCCGTGGTTTTCGACCAGGCAGGCCTCACTGACTTCGCGGCCCTCGTTCAGGCTCTCAAGGACAAGAGGGGGGAGATCAGCTACGTCGTCTTCGACATTCTGATGCGCAACGGCAAGGATCTGCGAGGGCTGCCGCTTTCCCGGCGCAAGCAGGAACTCGAGGAGACGCTGCGCGAGGCAGACGGGCGGGCGATCAGACTCTCCTCCTTCATCGAGGCAGATGGCCCGCTGGTGTTCGAAAAGGCCGCCGCTCTCGGCGCGGAAGGGATCGTTTCGAAACGCACATCCTCTTTCTATGAATCGCGTCGCTCGCCCAATTGGGTCAAGACCAAGACGGCCCGCCGCGAGGATTTCATCATAATCGGCTACAAGCCATCCGAACGCCGCCAATTCTCGTCTCTACTCGCCGCTTCGGAAACCAGCGAAGGGCTGAAGTTCGTCGGCGGCGTCGGCACGGGCTTCGGCAGCGAGGAGCTCGAGAAGACCTATGATAAGCTGAATGCGCTCAAGCGCAGCTCGCGTCCGCCCGTCCGCCGCCTCGACAAGGCGCCGCGCAAATCGCGCTGGGTCGAGCCCGTAATGCGGGCCGAAGTTGAGTTCCAGGGCTGGACCAGCGACGGCCAGCTCCGGCAGGCGCGTTTCCTGGGGTGGCGAGAGGACCGCACGCAAGGAATTGAAACGATGACAGGGGCGAAGGCGAAAGGGAAAGCCGCAAGCGCAAAGAATGTGACGAAGCCCCGCCGTTCGCAGGCGCTGCCGCCCGTTCCGTCCTCCATCACCCATCCAGAGCGGATCATCTTTCCAAAGCCGCGTTTCACCAAGGGCGATTCCGCTTCCTATTACCTTGCCGTCGCCGATCGCATCCTTCCGCACCTGCAGGACAGGCCCATCAGCTTCGTTCGCGCGCCAGAAGGCCTCAAGGGAGAGACGTTCTTCCAGCGGCACCAGCTGCCCGGCATGAGCGCCGGCATCAGGCGGGTGCCCGACCCAGAAGGCGAGCATAAGGATTTCATCGCTCTCCACGGCGCCGATGGCCTCACGACGGCCGCCCAGTTCGGCGTGATCGAGCTTCATGGCTGGGGCGCCCGCCTGCCGAAGCTCAACAATCCCGACCGCGTGGTCCTCGACCTCGATCCCGATCCCGCCGTAAAATTCGCCGCCGTGCGCGACGCGGCTTTCGAACTGCGCGAGCTGCTGCGCGGGATCGAGCTCGAGAGCTTTCCGCTGATCACCGGCGGCAAGGGCGTTCACGTCATCATTCCTCTCGACGCAAGCCAAGGCTGGGATGAGATCACCGATTTTGCTTCCGGCATCGCGCGCGGGCTTGCCGAAGCCGACCCCGAGCGCTTCATCGCCACCGCATCGAAGGAGAAGA
Organism: Aestuariivirgaceae bacterium; assembly: GCA_036554625.1. GTDB lineage: Bacteria > Pseudomonadota > Alphaproteobacteria > Rhizobiales > Aestuariivirgaceae > DATBLQ01. Next base: position 14,287 of record DATBMX010000456.1, on the reverse strand, counting down.
GGAAGAGAAAAATCTACATCGACTGGCTTCGCAATCGGCTGACGGCAAGCGCCATACTTCCCTGGTCGCTGCGCGCCAAGCCCAATGCCAGCGTGGCCGTGCCGGTGTCATGGACGGAGCTGAAGAAGCTCGAAAGCGCCGATGAATTCACGCTGGAGACCGCGCCGCGACGCAAGGATCCCTGGCTTTCAGATTTCTTCAGAACGCGCCAACGCATTGACCCTAACGTGCTCGACTATCTGCGCGGCAAAGGCAGAACCCCCAGGAAGTAGAAAGGAGCCGGGAAAGCCTCAAGGCCTTCCCGGCTCTCTCATTCAGCAGTAAAGGCGGGGAGGCTTACTGCTGCTGTTGCTGTTGCTGCTGATCCGGCTGTGGCTGCTCGCCTCCGCTCGCAGCCTCGCCCTGGCGCATGAAAGCCGGCATGTTTCTCAGCTCTTCCTGAGAAGTCTGAGCCACGATCTTGACGTTGCCATCATCCGTTGCGGCGATCTGCAGCTTGTTCATATCAAGAACGACGTCTTTTTCACCGATGCCGAGGAAGCCGCCCACGCCGACGATGACCTGGCTCGGCTGACCCTCCTGGGACAGGATAATGTCGTTGATGTCACCAATCGACTGATTGTCCTGCGAATAGACGGTCGTGCCGATGATGTTGGACGCCAGCAAACCGGACGGCGCGGCAAGAGCTTGTTCACCGCTCGGCTGCTCGGCCTGACCGGTTGTATCGGTTGATGCGGTCTGGTCGGTAGTCGCCGTGCCCGTGGCAGCCGGATCGGTCGTGGCGGTCGTGCCCGTCGCCGACTGATCTGTCGTCTCTGTCGCCGCGGTGCCGCTCGCGGCCGGATCGGTGGTGGTCGCCGTTTCAGCCGCCGGGTCGGTGGTCGTGGTTGCCGTGCCGCTCGCCGCCGGATCCGTAGTGGTCGCCGTCGCCGATTGGTCGGTGGTCGTGGTTGCCGTGCCCGTCGCGGCAGCCGTGCCTATGGTGTTGGGATCGATGTTCGCGAAGGCATTTTTCTGGCATGCCTGCATGAACTCGTCCTGCGTCACCAGGGAGGCATCCTTCGGCTGAACCTGCGCCTGGTTCATCGCGTCGAGGAACACCTTGGCTTCTTCAGCCTGCAGAGAGCTGTCCTTGTTCACATCCGCCTTCTGGAACATGGACTGACAATCTTGTTGCGTCGCCTGTGCAAAAGCAGATGCGGAGGCGCCCATCATAAGGGCAGCCGCCGCACTGGCTATGATTAGCTTGTTCATGGATCTTTCCTTCCTTGGCAAGACAGCGCGCGGAGACGAGGGGGCCCCGCGAGCTCCCGGCGACCAACGCCCGTGCATCGTTAATGGTTCCTTGAGCGGCGGGTTTGTCGCGGCAAGACAAGACGACATGCGATATTTCGAATGCATAAGGGCATAGGGAACCCCCGTTTGCAGCTGGCGTTGCCGAGCGACGAAACCCGGCAAATCAGGAGATAACGATGGCCATACAATCGATGCAGGACCTGTTCGAACACACGCTCAGAGACATTTTCTACGTCGAGAGGAAGCTCGTGTCGGAGCTGCCGCGCATGGCGAGAAAGGCAAACAACCCGGAACTGCGGCGCGCCTTCGAGGAACATGCGGCGCAGACCGAACAGCAGCTTGCTCGCCTCGAGCAGGTGTTTGAAATGGCTGATCTTAAGCCGCGCGGCGAGCAATGCCCCGCGCTCGACGGGCTTCTGGAGGAAACCCAGGAGCTGCTCAAGGACGTAAAGGATCCGGAGGTTCTCGACGCGGGCCTCCTCGCGGCGGCACAAGCAGTCGAGCACTATGAGATCACCCGCTACGGCACCTTGATTGCCTGGGCGAAGCAACTCGGACTGAACGACGCCGAGCCTGTTCTGAGCGAAACCCTGGATGAGGAGAAAGAGACCGACAAGATGCTGACGGAAATCGCCGAATCCGACGTCAACCGCAAGGCGGCATAGCCAGACGCGTGGCTGATGCCTGGCCCTCACCCCGGCTTCGCGGCCGGGGTGATGGTTTTTCGTCCCCCGGTGGCAAATTCCGCCGGCAGCCGCTAAAAGTCGCAATCGCGCAGATGGGCGTCGCCCGGGGAAGGAATATTTTGACGGGTTGCCTTTATAAAGGCTGTGGAGCCGGCGTTTTGGAGACGATGGATAATGAGCGGTGACGAACTCGATCTCAGGTCGCTGAATGATGAAGAGCTGACCCAGCAGATGCATGACGATCTCTACGATGGCCTCAAGGAGGAGATCGAGGACGGTGTCCATATTTTGCTGGAGCGCGGCTGGGCGCCCTACAAGGTGCTGACCGAAGCGCTCGTCGAGGGCATGCGCATCGTCGGCATCGATTTTCGCGACGGCATCCTTTTCGTGCCCGAGGTGCTGCTTGCCGCCAACGCCATGAAGGCCGGCATGGCCATTCTCAAGCCGCTGCTCGCCGAGACCGGGGCTCCCCGCGTCGGCAAGATGGTCATCGGCACGGTGAAGGGCGACATTCACGACATCGGCAAGAATCTCGTCAGCATGATGATGGAAGGGGCGGGCTTCGAGGTTATCGACCTCGGCATCAACAATCCGGTGGAGAAATATCTGGCCGCCATCGAGGAACACAAGCCGGACATTCTCGGCATGTCAGCGCTCCTCACTACGACCATGCCCTATATGAAGGTCGTGATCGACACGCTGAGAGAGAAGGGCATGCGCGACGATTATGTCGTGCTCGTCGGCGGTGCTCCCCTGAACGAGGAGTTCGCCAAGGCGATCGGCGCCGACGCCTATTGCCGCGATGCCGCGGTGGCGGTGGAGACGGCCAAGAGCTTCATGACGCGCAAGCACAATCAGCTGGCCGCCGCCGGCTGACAGACAGGACTTATGACGAAAATCGATCTGCGTCCTTCGGAGGAGTTCACCTTCAGCAATGGCCAGGGCGATGTTCTGCTCATCGCCTGCGGCGCACTCGCGCGCGAAATCATCGCCCTCATCGAGCGCAACCGCTGGACGGTGTTCGACGTCGCCTGTCTCCCCGCCAAGTGGCACAATACGCCTCAGCTGATCGCGGAAGGCGTGCGGGCCAAAATTCGCGAAGCCCGGGCGAACTACAAGAAAATCTTCGTCGTCTATGGCGATTGCGGCACAGGGGGCCTGCTCGACAAGATGCTGGCCGAGGAGGGCGTGGAGCGCATCGATGGTCCGCATTGCTACGCGTTCTACAGCGGCAACGACGATTTCTCGCGCACCTCGGAAGCGGACGTCACCGCCTTCTTCCTCACCGATTATCTCGCCCGTCATTTCGAAAAGCTGATCTGGGAAGGCTTGGGCCTCAAGGAGCACCCCGAGCTTCTGCCCGACTATTTCGGCAACTACACCAAGCTCGTCTATCTGGCGCAGACGCGCGATGAGGAGCTGGCCAAGCGCGCCATGGCGGCGGCGAAGAAGCTTAGGCTCGCCTATGAATACCGTTACACGGGCTATGGCGAGCTTGAAATGTCGATGCGCGCGCGAGCGTAGATCTGGGGAAACAGGATGGATGAGCGTGTTGCATATTTCAACGGCGGCATCGTGCCGGAGAGCCAGGTGCGGGTGTCGTTCCGGGACTACGGGTTTTCGGTGGGCGACGGCGCCTTCGATACGGCGCGCTCCGCGGGCCACAAGCCCTTTCTGTTTCGCGAGCATATCGACCGCCTCTACAAGTCGCTTGCCTATCTGCGACTCGATCCGGGGCTGTCGGCGAAGCAGATGCTCGATCTGACGCTCGAGGTTTTCGAGCGCAACCTGCCGCTGCTCGCGGAACATGATGATTATTGGCTGACGCAATGGATCTCGCGCGGAGTGCGCTCGCTTGCGCGCACCTCGGCAGAGGGCGCTCCCACGGTCATCATCGAATGCTCTCCGCTGCCGCTCAAGGCGCGGGCGCGCGGCATGCAGGAGGGTCTCGAGGTGATCACGCCGGGCGGCATTCGCCGCACGCCGCCCGAGGCCATCAGCCCGCGCTACAAATCGCTGAGCTACGGCAATCTGGTGGCCGGCGATGTCGAGGTGCAGGCGCTGAAACCCGGGGCCACCTGCGTGCTGCTCGATACCCGCGGCTGTCTGTGCGAGGGCCTCGGCTCCAACATCTTCATTGTCCGCGACGGAGAAGTGCTGACCCCGCATGAGCGCTATGTGCTCGCGGGTCTCTCGCGCCAGACGGTCATGGAGATCGCCGGCGATCTCAGCGTGCCTCTGCGCGAGGCCGACATCGATCTCTACGATGCCTATGTTGCGGAGGAAGCCTTCATCACCTCGACGAGCTGGTGCCTCGTGCCGGTGAAATCGATCAACGGAAAGATCATGTCGGCGGGCGCCTGGGGCCCGGTCACGCGCGCGCTGTCGGAGGGCTACAAGCAGCGGCTGGGCGGTTTCGACTATGTGGCGCAATATACGCGGCACAATATTTAGTGTGGAGCACGTCGAAGAACCGGCCGGCCGTGCAGGCTTCGGGCGAAGGAGAGTGGAGCGCGAGACGCGCTGCACCCTTCGTCATTCCCGCGAAAGCCTGAATCCAGCTTCAGTGTGCAGCCGCCCGAAGCTGGACTTCGACTTGCGTCGGGTGACGAATGGATCTGACGAACGCGGGGCGGCGACGGGAGTGCATTTACTGCGGCAGTACCAGCCAAAACTGTCCAGAATGAACCTTGGCTTGTCCTCGATCGAACTCGCCGTACAGCTGGTCCACAATCAACGTCATCCGTTCGGGAGGCTCGCCAAGCGTGATCGACAATGGAGGCCGGGAGGAAGGCAACGCGTCAACATCGACGGCCTGCGCCAAGAGGTCGCTCGTCTTGATCAGCCATGTGCGGTCGCCATGAAGTATGGCCAAGGCGGACCCCCTATTCTCGATGCCGAGAACGCGAGGAGACTGTTCAAGCTGCTGCCTGGTCCCACGACGCAATTTGATGGGCCCGGCAATCACATTTCCCGCCGCAGGCGAGAAGGTCAGGGGCACCGAGGCGTCAAAACTCACCTGCTGATTGTTGCCCGGCGTCTCCCTATGTCGATAGCCGACGATGCTGATCAGAGTTTCAGCGACAAAAGACGGTTTAAAGTCACTTCTTTTCCATGGATCGGCCATGCGTCCTGCAAACCATGGCCGAAAACGTTCATGCTCCTCCCGGTCGACCAGAAAATGAACGATCGAACCCGCTGTTTCGCGTTCATCGTCGGCCATGGCGGCGGGAGGAGGCGTCGTATCGGGGATCCTGCCGTTTATCAGAAACCCATGCCTGCTGAGCAGCGTCTCCAACCGGCCAAACTGATCGGTCATGGATAGCGTGCGTGCGCCCCAGGGGCCGATGGACGTTACAAGCGCCACCGCGCCGAAACTTGCGACGATATACCTGATGTCGATCGAGCGCCGCCGGTGGACGAAGACGACAATCAAGCCAATGAGCCAGGCAGCGATGGCAACCAAAGCATAACGCTCAGGCGTGATCCCATAGTCATGGATCCGCCGCCAAGTGCCGATGACGAGGAGTACAACAGGTATGATGGTCAGTGGAAACCAGGCGGACCGAAACATCCTGAGCAGTGCCGTTCCACGGCTTCGCCAAGGATAGGAGATCAGATAGGCGGCTGTGCCGGCGAGAGCGAACAGCGTCACGAGAGTCGCGATCTGGCCCTTCGGCAAGGTCCAGGCGAGAGCGATTCTGGCTGCGTAGGCATAGAGGATGGCGGTGTAGATGAGGACGAGCGGTATCAGGATATAGGTGAGAAGCACGGATACGCCGCGCTCGAGCAGGGAGTCGCGATAGTTGTCGAGGTCAACCTCTTCATCGAGAACGGCTGGCGTGAGCGCCAATCCATAAATCGGCCCGAGCAAGGTCACGCCGGTGGACCACACATGCTGATAGAGATCGCCATGCATCTTGATCTCGAACAAAAACTCCAGGCTGGCCAGGATGGCAGAAACGCCACCACAGGCGGCGGCCGTCACAAGACCCGCGAGGATGGCAGCCAACCCAAGTCGCAGGTTGAACAGCCAAAAGGCGGCCTGGCTCGCCCCGGGGCGCAGATAGGCTGCTGTCATCAACAGAAGGACGAGCCCGACCGTCGAGAACCATCGGTCGACACCCAATTCGCGGTGAAGCAAAAAAATGACTGCTGCTGCGAGGCCGGTCAGAAGGCTGAAAGTATTGTTTCTGCTCGCTGTCCAACCCCTGGACTCGGCAAACAGATGTGCTGACCCACTCGCGATGAAGGCGGCGGCCCCACCCCACAGAGCATCACTGTAAAATTGGTCGTCGGCGAAATTCTCTTCTGCGACTGCGAGATTGGCAACCACGCACATGATGAGAGACGCAACCGCGGGACCGGGGAAACGGGCCAGGGTGGCGGACAAATCGGGGATAATCGTTGTGAACCTCTTGCCGATTCTCATGTTCCATTCCGACTGTTGGGCGCGACTCATGAAAGCGCCGGAACGGCACTGGCTATTTTGGGAAGATGGCCGGGTCAAGCCCCGGTTGTTGATCGTCATCACCGGGCTTGACCTGGTGATCTCTCGCATGTGGCACGAGACGGCCGGATGCAAGGCCGCGATGACGAACCTCCATCAAACCGCGCCCGAGAAGAGCTTGGCACCCATCCGGGAAAGGAGGGGGAGGGAGGTGTAGTCCGTGATGCTCAGGCCGCCGTCGACGATGAGCGTCTGGCCCGTGACGAAGCTCGCGTCATCGCTCGCCAGGAAGAGCACAGCCGCGGCAATCTCTTCCGGAGCGCCGATGCGGCCCAAGAGGGAAGGCGGCAGCCGCCATTCGCCCGTCGGCGTGCCGGACGCAGGCTCGACCGCGTCAGTGTCCGTGCCGATCCAGCCGGGGCTTACGCAATTGACGCGGATCCCGTGCGGTGCGCCCTCCGCGGCAAGCGCGCGGGTCAGAGCCTCGACGCCCGCCTTGGCGACGCCATAAAGGCCCCAGTTGCCATGCAGCGCGGCTGTCGACGAGACATTCACTATCGAAGCCTTCCTCGACATTTTGAGCAAGGGCAGGCCATAGGCCGATGTGAAATAGGCGGAGTCAAGATTGGGCGCGCGCAGCTTGTCCCATCGCTTGCCCGGCCGGTCAGACGCTGCAATCTCGGCGCGCCTGCTGCCGAGGCCGGCATTGTTGACGAGAATGTCGAGACGGCCGAAGCGGCGGCCCAGATCATCGATCAGCTGCGCGACGGCGCCTTCATCGCCGAGATCGAGGACAAAGAAGCAGGATTTGCCGCCCAGCACCTTCGCCTCCTCGGCGACGCGCTCGCATTTTCCGGCGTCCCGGCCGACGAAAGCGACCTCTGCTCCCTCCCTGATGAAGCGATGAACGATGCCGCGGCCGATGCCCGAATTTCCTCCCGTGACGAGAGCGATCTTGCCGGACAAACGCATGTTGTTCTCCTTCAGCCTCCGCCGACGATCGTCGCCTCACCGATTGCAACGATCTCCCCCGCCGAATTCTCGGCGATAAGCCGCAAAGCGCAAGTCATGCCAGTGTCACGCGAGGCTCGACGCGCGCCTACCACAAGCGAATCGCCAATATAGAGCGGGCGCAGGAAATGAGCGTTCAAACTTTCGATGCGGCAGGCGGGCCGCCATTGGCGAATGAGCCTCTCGAACTGCCCGAGGATGAACATGCCATGGGCGATGGGCGCCCTGAGGCCGGCCTCGGCGGCGGCGGCGGGGCTTACATGGATGGGATTGCGATCGCCCGAGGCCTGCGCATAGCGATGAAGCTGATCGAGGGTGATCGGGCCCAAGCAAAGGGGCGCAACGCCTGTGTCGCTACGCAGGTTCTTCATCGCGGGAACGCAGCATGAGAGTGGCCCAGAACTCATGAACCAGCGCGCCTTGCGCATCATGCATCCGGCCGTGAATCACGGGTTCATGCGGCCTCACGCCGTGGCGCAGCAGTTGGAGCTTGTAGGCGCGGCCGACCTCGAGCGGCGCATGGGCGCGGAAGCGCTGCGCGCGGTGGATGACAATGCCGTCACGCGGCAGGTTTTGGCGGAGGGCCAATGCGATCTCTTCTCTCGCCAGAAAGGACATATCGAAGGTCAGGGGCACGGGCGATGGCGGCAAGGCAAGACTCGCGCAGAAGGCTTCCACCTCATCGGCGATCACCGTCACCGCAAAGCACCCCAGCGTCTCAGACGTGTCAGGCGTCCTGTGTTCATGCATAGGCGGTCACGGCGAGACAGGCATTGATGCCGCCGAAAGCGAAGGAATTTGAAAGAGCCGCGGCGATGGAGCGGGGCCTTGCAGCGTTGGGAACGGGATCGGCGATGCAAGAAGGATCGGCCTCGAGCCAGTTGATCGTCGGCGGCGCCAGCTGCTCTCGGAGCGCACAAATCGCGACGATCAGCTCGATGGCGCCGGCCGCGCCCAATGTGTGGCCATGGATGGGCTTTGTCGAGGAGACAGCGATGCCCGGCAACCCGGGGCCGAACACCTTCGTCAAGGCGGCACTCTCGCAGGAGTCATTGAGAATGGTGCCCGTGCCGTGGGCATTGACATAGTCAACCTCGTGCGGTTCGAGGCCGGCGTCGCTCAAGGCAAGCGCCATGCTGCGCGCGGCGCCTTCCGCATCGGGGCGCACGATGTCTTGCGCATCGCTCGAGGTTCCATAGCCCGCAAGAAGGGCCAGGGGCTGTGCGCCGCGCGCCAGGCAGGCATCTTCCGCTTCAATCACCAGGACACCGGCCCCTTCTCCCAGAACCATGCCGTTGCGGTTGCGCGAGAAGGGCCGGCACAGTGTGCTCGTCATCACGCGAAGCGACTCCCAGGCCCTGAAAAAGGCGGGAGCGAGCAGCGCCTCGCTGCCGCCGACGATGCAAGTGTCGATCAGTCGCGCGCGCAGCATCTGGAGGCCCAGGCCGATCGCCTGTGAGGCCGACGAACAGGCGCTGGACACGGCAAAGCAGGGGCCGGTGGCGCCATAACGCATGCTGATGTGAGATGCGGCGGCGTTGGGCATGACGCGCGGTATGGTCATCGGGTCGGTGCGCGTCTTGGCGACGTAGAACTTGTAGTGCTGATCATCGGAGGTGACAGCGCCGCCTATCCCCGAGCCGATGATCACGCCCATGCGATCGCCGAAGACGAGCGGTGCTTGCGCCTGGGCTTGCCCTATCGCTTCGGCAGCGGCCAGCAAAGCGAATTGCGTGAAGCGGTCGGTGCTATCGGCAAGCGGCTTGTCGAGGCAGGATGCGGCATCGAAGCCGGGGAAGTGCGCCGCCGTCTTCACCTGCTGATGCTCTAGGCGCGGCAGGCATAGCGGCTTCACGGCGCTTTCGCCGGCGCGCACCTTGGTCCACAGGGCCGCCACGCCATGGCCGGCGGCGGAGACGCAGCCGAGCCCCGAAATGACGCAGCGACGGTGCGCGCCGTCAGCCATGCGGCAGGTGGCCCGCGAGAGCGTTGACGAGATCGCCCAGCGTGCGCGCGTCGGACAGGCTGTCGTCGACGGGAATATAGACGCCGAACTGCTCCTCCACGGCCATCAGCACAATGAGGAGGTCGGAGGATTTGAGGCCCAGGCTCTCCATCGTGGCGTCCATCGACAGCTTGGCGCGGTCGACCATCCCTTCCTTGGCGATCAGATCGAGGAGCTTATCGAGCTGAGACTGATCGATCGCCTGCTGTGTGCCAGGTTGGAGCATCGCGGCGGTCCTTGCTTGGAGTCATTCTATGAGGGAGAGAAACGGCCGGATCAAGTCTATCAGTGGAGCCATCTGCCCTTTGTCGTCACCCTGACGCAAGTCAGGGTCCAGCTTTGAGCATTGGCAAAGCGAAGCTGGATTCCGGATTTCGAGGGAGTGACGATGGGAAGATGCTCACGGTTTGGATTCCATGGTTAACAACAACGGTTTAGCCGAGAGGTTTCCGTAAAGCGAGTTCGGCAGCCAGGGAACTTGAGCGGGGCAGAAGCGTTTTGGAGCAGCGACGTAACAGCTGGAGCGAAAGAAATGGCCACAAACATCAACAACCCTGGTGACGGCGGCGGCAATGCCACAATCGGCATGGTGCTCGGCATCATTCTGGTCGTTGTGGTGCTGCTCGGCGTGGGCGTATGGGGTCTCGGATGGGGTCCCAACGGGGCTGACAACGTGACCGTGAACACGCCCGACAACAGCACGACCACGACAACGACGGAAACGGCGCCGGCTCCTGAAGCCGCACCGCAGGCGCAGCCGGAGCAGCCGGAGCCGAGCGGTTCGACGACTGGCACCACCCAGCCGTAGAATACGGGACCAGTTTCGCAATCAAGCCATCGCGAACGGCTGCCAAGCCGTCCGCGGTGGTTCTTCATTGTCGGCTTGCGACGCAGGCGAGCCGTCGCTAACGATTGAGCATGAGCGACGTCGACGTGCCTTTGCGGCTCACGGAAGAGCTGGTGCGCTGTGTCCATCGCGACCTTCCCGACCAGGGCTATGACAGCGAAACAGAGGTCTTCAGCGAGAGCGACTATGAGACGCATCTCGACCACTTCCTGCGCGAGCGGCCACCGGGGGCGCTTCACGTCTTCGCCTATGGGTCGCTCATCTGGAAACCCGCCTTCGAACATGCCGGCAGCACGAGGGCCGTAGCGGAAGGGTGGCGGCGATCCTTCTGCCTGCGCATCCGGCGTTTTCGCGGAACGAGCGAACAGCCGGGTTTGATGATGGCGATCGACAGGGGCGGCCGCTGCGAAGGCTTTCTGCAACGCCTGCATGTGGAAAGGGAGAGAAGCGAACTCGCAAAGCTGTGGCGTCGCGAGATGACCATGAAGCCGCCCGGCAATATGCCACGTTGGATTTCCGTCGAGGGACCAGGGGGACCCGTTACCGCCATCGCCTTTACCGTCGATTGGGAGCGGCCGAATTACGCCGGCACCCTCGGGATGGAGGAGATCGCCGACGTTCTCTCGGTCGCGTGCGGCCATTGGGGCAGCTGCGCCGAATATCTGCGGCGGACGGTGCTCGCACTGGCGGCTTCCGGCATCAGAGACGACTATCTGTGGCGGTTGCAGGAAATGGTGGCGGAACGCATCCTGCAGCGGCGGCGCTTGTAAGACGCTCGAAAGCATGGTCAGGTCCGGCACCCTCCCAACGACAACAGCTTCGAGCGAAATCCGCACATGCCCGAGAGTCTTCTTGCCCTTGCCACCGATCCGACCGCGTGGAGCGCGCTCATCGCGCTCATCGCCATGGAGGTCGTGCTCGGCATCGACAATCTGATCTTCATATCCATCGTCTCCAACAAGCTGCCCGAAACCTCACGCGACCGCGCCCGGCGCCTCGGCATAGCGCTGGCGCTGGTGTTGAGGCTCGCGCTCCTCGGGATGGTCGCCTTCATCGTGCAGCTCACACAGCCGGTGTTCTCGGTCGGCGGAGTGGACTTCTCGTGGCGCGACATGATCCTGATCGCCGGCGGGCTGTTCCTGGTGTGGAAGGCGACAAAGGAAATCCATCACAATGTCGATCCCGATCCCGGCCCCGATCTCTTCGACCGCAAGACGGTCGGGCTCACCTTCGGCTCGGCCATCGCGCAGATCCTCGCCCTCGACCTCGTGTTCTCGATCGACAGCATCATCACAGCGGTGGGCATGACGGATCACGTTCCGATCATGATGATCGCCGTCGTGGTGGCGGTGATCGCCATGCTCGTGGCCTCGGCGCCGCTGGCGCGCTTCATCCACGCCAATCCGACGATCGTCATGCTGGCGCTGGGCTTCCTCCTGATGATCGGCATGGCGCTGATCGCGGAAGGTTTCGGCGCCCATATCCCCAAGGGCTACATCTATGCGGCGATGGCGTTCTCAACCTTCATCGAGATGCTCAATCTGTTGACGCGGCGGGCGAAGCGGCGGGCGCGGTCCGCTCGTAGAACGGCGTCTGAATGAGGGTGTTCGTTGCCACCTCTCTCGTCGCTGGAATGACGAAGTTTGGAACGCACTGAAGTGCTTCCATGCACGTGATTCTGACTCTCATCCTCGCCGGGGCGGGGGGCGCGGTGTTTGCGCTCATGGGGCTGCCGGCGCCGTGGCTCGCAGGCTCCATGGTGGCAGTGACGACGGCGGTGCTCCTGCGATTTCCGGCCGCCATCTACGATCCAGCGCGCACGGCGGTGTTCATCATCCTCGGCATCCAGATCGGCGGCGGCATCGGTGAAGACACGCTGCAGCGCATGGCGAACTGGCCGGAAAGCCTCGCGATCCTGAGCCTTACCGTCGTTGCCGTCACATGGAGCGGCTACTGGTTCTTCAGGCGGATTCACGGCTGGGACCGGGCGACATCGCTGTTCAGCAGCGTGCCGGGCGCCTTGTCGCTCACGCTGCTTCTTGCCGATCAGGCGCGCGCCGACATGCCGCGCGTCAGCATCGTGCAAGGCATCAGGCTGTTCTTCCTCGTCGCCGTTCTGCCCCTCGTGATCGACATGGCGGGCGACGGTAGAGACGCCGTGGCTGCGGCTACCGCACCGCCGAGCCTTCGCGATGCGGCAATTCTGGTGGCGGCGGGAGGCGCCGGGGCTTTCCTCGCCCAGAAGGCAAGGCTGCCGGCGGCGCTCATTCTTGGCGCGATGATGGCAAGCGCCCTGGTCAAGATCAGCGGCGTCGTTCAAGGACCCCTCACGGATGCGCTGCTGCTCCCCGCCTATGTGGTGCTCGGCGCCATGATCGGCGCACGATTTCTCGGCTTCGAACCTGCATGGATCGCCCGGCTGCTTGGGGCGGGAATCACGGGCTTCGTCATTGCCATGATCCTTGCCTTCGCCGGCGCGGTGGCGGCACACCAGCTTTCCGACCTTCCCCTGGCGCTCACGCTCGTTGCCTTCGCGCCAGGCGGGCTCGAAGCCATGTCGATCATGGCCTTTGCCCTCGATCTCGATCCAGCCTATGTGGGAGCCATGCAGATCGCGCGCTATGTCGGCATCTCCCTCCTGCTGCCGATCATCAGCAAGGCGCTGGAACGGATTTGGAGAAGCAGCGGCGGATGGAACAGCTGAGCGAGATGCTCTCCGGCAAGGCGGGCGGCGTGCTCTTCGCCTTCGCCGCGCTGTTCGCGCTCGAACGGCTGTTCCCGGCGGCAAGGCCGCTTCTGGGACGCCTCGCAGAGAAGGCCCTGGCGCGGGCGCTGAGGCTTGCCAAGAATTTGAGCTTCGCGGCAATTAACGCCATTCTCTCTCCCCTCATCGTCATCCCCGTCACGGCGGCGGCAAGCGATTGGGCGCTCGACTGGCGGCCCTTGTGGCTCAACGGCGCGGCAGGGCTTGCCTTCGATCTCCTCCTGCTCGACCTGTGGGTCTATTGGTGGCATCGCGCCAATCACGAGGTGCCGTTCCTGTGGCGGTTTCACGAGGTGCATCATCTCGATCAGTTTCTCGACGTCACCTCGGGCGTGCGCTTCCATCTCGGCGAAGTGCTGATGTCGGCCGTGGTGCGGGCGGGCGTCATTGTCGCTCTCGCCATCCCCCTGACGAGCGTCGTTGCGTTCGAAACGCTGCTCCTGCTCGCCACGATGTTCCATCATTCGAATGTGAAGCTGCCGGGACGATTGGAGCGGGCCCTGTCAATGCTGGTGGTGACGCCCTCCATCCACTGGGTGCATCACCACGCCATTCGCCGCGACACGGATTCAAACTATGCGACCATCCTGTCGGTGTGGGATCACCTCTTTGCCAGCAGAAGCGCAACGATCAGGACGCCCGACCTCAGGATCGGCGTGGAGCAGGAAAGCGACAGGCCGTTCCTGTCGCTGATCGCGCGGCCTTTCCGGGGACGGAACTGATTCGCGGCGATGAGGCTGCCGCTCCGAATCACGCTCTGAACCCGCTCCCTGAGGGGCGCTGGCGATTCTTCCAGGAAAAACGCGAGTCTCGGGGCCGTTACATTCTGCAATATGTTTTGATTTCAACGCCTTCCGGCGCGCTGGTACGCCTTGGAGGTCTGAGGGGACACTCTGCTTGGCCGAGGCACCAAGCGAGGACAGAGCAGCGACGACAAGCCTGCCGTGAACATAACTCGATCGGTAAGGAGTTACTTGTGCGAGCTGAAGCGACCATGGGTGGCGGGGGCCACCTCACCACCGACGAACTTTCACTCACGCCGCGGAACAATGATTCGCTGCCGCAGCGGCTGGGCGACTTTCCCACGCTATGGGAAGCGCTCGACTATGCAGCGCGCGGAGACACTGGATTCAATTTCTATTCTTCGCGCGGCGTGCTTACCAACGTCCTCACCTTCCGGTGCTTGAGGGAGCGCGCCGTGCTCACCGCCAAGCGGCTTCTGTCGCTT